>CAYPOE010000134.1:0-6758 GCA_964412285.1 uncultured Eubacteriales bacterium
CCTTCTTCGCATTATATAAATCTACAGTAAAAGTATACCAAAAGCCCACCCCTGTGTCAAACACTTTCCCGCTATACTTGCAAGTTACTCTTTGGGATTGAGCTGCAAGAGTTGCTTATGATTTTGGATGTCGAGCGTAAAAACGGATGAAACGTTGTGAGATGCATATACGACGCGTTCGCATTTATATTCATACTTTACAACGGTTTCCTATTGTGATATAATGCTTTCAGCAATATCCACAATATAGTTTCGACTTTTTTTCTGGAGGCGTATTATGGCAATACTGAGTAAGCCCGCGTACGAGCGTCTGATTGCTTCGACACGCGACGAGCGCATGAAGAATTGGCGCGAATGGCGATTTGGTATGTTCATCCACTTCGGCCTGTACTCGATCCTCGGCCGCCACGAGTGGGCGATGAGCGTCGAGAACCGCCCCATTCCTGAATACGAGCAACTTGCACAACAGTTCCGTCCCAAGGCCGGCGCACCGCGCGAGTGGGCGGCATTGGCCAAAAAGGCGGGCATGAAATACATGGTCATGACCACGCGTCACCACGAGGGTTTCTCCCTCTGGGACTCCAAGGTCAATCCGTACAATGCCGTCGCGTGCGGCGGTCGCGACGTGGTGCGTGAGTTCGTTGATGCGTGCCGCGAGTTCGACATGGGCATCGGCTTCTACTCGTCGCTCATGGACTGGCATCATCCCGACGGGTACGCGGCTGCTTATGATCCCGCGGCCAACAAGCGTTTCAACGACTACTTAACCGAACTCAACAAAGAGTTGCTCACGAACTACGGCAAGATCGACGTACTCTGGTACGACGTACCCGCGCCGATGGAGTCGCACGAGGGTTGGAACTCGCTCGAACGCAACCAGATCCTGCGCGAATTGCAGCCGCACCTGATCATCAACAACCGTTCGCGCTTAGACGAGGACTTCGGTACGCCCGAGGAACACATCAAGGCCGAGGATACGAAGGATTGGGAAGCCTGCATGACGTTCAACGGCTTGAGCTGGGGCTACGTCGACAGCGAACAGGCGCGCCCGTACTCCTACAATGCGCACGGCATCATCAAGATGCTGAACCAAGTCACGTCGGGCGGCGGCAATCTGCTGCTCAACATCGGCCCGCAACCCGATGGCAGCGTACCCGTCGAGGCGATCGAGCCGCTGACGCAGGTCGGCGAATGGCTGTCCAAGAACGGCGAGGCCGTCTACGGCAAGAAGGATCGCAAGAAGAACGGTGGTTGGACGACACTGG
This sequence comes from uncultured Eubacteriales bacterium, assembly GCA_964412285.1. GTDB lineage: Bacteria > Bacillota > Clostridia > Monoglobales > CAYZNM01 > CAYZNM01. Next base: position 1,266 of record CAYPOE010000134.1, read on the forward strand.
CTGGCATGTCGTACTGTGGCAATACCGCGTACATCTGGAACTGGATCTATCCCGCCGACAAAGTACTCATCGCGGCTGGGTACGAATCCAAGCTCAACAAAGTTCGTATGTTGGCTACCGGGCAAGAACTCACGTTCAAACAAGAAGGTCGCCGCATCTTCATCGACCTGCCCGAGATCAACCCGAGTCCGCTCGGCACGGCCGTCATTGCGATGGACTTCGAGTCCGAACCCAAGGCTGTGTTCGCGTCGGCTTATCCGCAGCTCCACGGCGGCGAAGTGATTCTGTAATCCGTACAAGTATGCCCGCGCATGTCGCGGGCTTTTCTGATTTTCTCTGATATTCGTTTTTTGTTAACATTGCAAAGGAGGCGCATATGCCAAATCCGAAAAAAGTAGAGAAATTCGATTGGGATGAACTCAAGAAGATCCGTGACAAACAGTGGATCCAGATGTGGCAGGACTTCGCCGACGAGGGCATCACGCCCGTCGACCTCTGGGAGAACGGCGCGCCCCACTTCACCCCTGAGGAGGGCGAGTATCAGCCGCGCATCGCGCTGCTGCCGATTCAGAAAGACGTGCGCGGTATGGTCATCGTATGCGCGGGCGGCGGCTTCATGTTCAAGTCGTTCAACGAGGCCAAACCCGTTGCCGAGTACCTCCACGCCAAAGGCATGAACGCCGCCGTACTCGACTACCGCCTACAGCCGCATACGCAGCTCGAGTCGTGCGCCGACGGACTGCGCGCAGTCAAGTACCTGCGCTACCACGCCGAGAAACTCGGCATCGACCCGAATAAGATCGCGATCGGCGGATTCTCGGCGGGCGGTATGCTGTCGGGCATGGTCGCGACGCGGTTCGACTACGGCGTACCCGAAAGCGACGATCCCATCGAGCGCGTATCGTCGCGTCCCGACGCGGCGCTGTTGCTGTACGGCGCGTTCACATCATCCAAGTCGGCGGCCAACTGGCACTACGACCCCGCGGCACAGCGCGAGGCCGTCGAGCGCGATAACTCCAAGCACTTGCGTCAGGATTCGCCGCCGTTCTTCATCTTCCAGACCCACGGCGATGATCCGCGTATGGCGATGCTGTTCGGCATCGAGCTTGGCGACCGTGGTATCCCGTTCGAGGTACACACGTTCATCGATGGCCCACACGGCGGCGGTCTGTACAACGGCGAACAGGAGACGCCCAATGTACCGCATACCGCGCGTTGGGCAGAACTTGCAGCCGAGTGGCTGACGGATATGGGGTTTTAGACAGACGCAGACCCGAAGGCATAACCTTCGGGTCTGATGTTTTATAAGTATGAGGTACGCCATCATACCACGCCGAGCGGCGCGTAAGCGTCCGCCCACGCGGCAATGACTTGGTCGGCGGGCAGATCCTGCACGGACGCCTGCCATAGGCTCATAGGCTCGCACATCACGGGGCCGTCGTAGCCACAGTCGTGGAACGCCCGACATACGACCGCTGCATCGATGACGCCGTTGGTCATGGGCATCGCACGTTCCATATCCTGCTGCTGCTCGCGCGTACGCCCGGGCAGTCCGTCGTTGACATGTACATTGATGAGCTTATCGACGTTTTTGGTAGCGAGGTAGAGGTCGCCCATGTTCGCGCTGCCACCGCAATACCAGTGGAATGTGTCGAACACGAATCCGCAGCTCGGCGCAACGTCGGCGGCCATGGCGAGTATACCTGAGAGCGTGTTGAAGAACGGATACTTGAAGCTATTGCGGAGCGTATCCGGGCCGAGGAACTCCAACCCGTACCGTATGCCGTGGTCGTCGAGTACCTTCCACACGCGGCGCAAACGTCCTATCGCCCACTCGTACTGCGCGGCGTACGCACGCGTATGGCTACCGTTCCACACATGATTGTAGCAGCGTCTAACGCCCATCTTCTCGGCAATGGCAGCGCGATGCTTCAACGTTTCAAGCCCAGCCTCGAATGCCGCGTCGTCGACGTCTTCGGCCAAAGTATCCATGGGCGTATACATGAGTCCCCATTGCAAGCCATTCTCGGACAGATGTCTCGTGGCTTGCATGGCTTTGTTCTCGTCGGCAAACAGGTAGTCGGATGCGTTGATGCCTCCGATGCCATATCGCTTGCACAGTGGCGCGATCTCATCGATACCTGCCCTTTGGGTCAATGTAGCCTGCCACAGATCTAATAGACGATACATAGAACACCTCCGTAGGATTTGTACTGCAATCTCAACGCGTCAGCTCGAGGCTCTCGCCGAACGCACCGAATATATATTTGCCCGGATGCGTGAATACATCGAAGTGTAGGTCGCTGTACACATGCGTCTTGTTGACATTGGGGTCATTGTGTATGGGGATCGCGACGCGCACGTGAAGTTCGGCCGCGCAGTCTGAGGCCTCTGCCGCGTCCATGTTGTAGATGCCATCGATGGGCAGCAGCGCGTAGTCGAGACCCATACCTGACAGCTTGCGCGACATATCGTCGGTTGTCGACGTATCTCCTGCGAAGTAGATGCGAATGCCGTCGACCGTCACGACGTATCCGACGCACTCGTCGATCTTGTGATTCTTGTTGCGCGCCTGCACTGCGAGGATGCGCATTCCGCAAATCTCGGTGTCGATGTATGCGCCGTCCTGCAACGCCTGTTCGGGCGCAATGACGACACAGTTGGGCTTTTGCGTGATGAGTTCTACTTGGTTGTGGTCGAAATGATTGTGTGTGACGAGTACAACGTCTGCGGGTTGGGTGTAGTCGCCGGGGAAGAAGGGATCGATGTACAGGACTACATCACCGTGCGACAGTTTGGCACTACCGTGTCCGATCCATGTAAGTGTTGCCATCATGCACCTCTTATGTCTTTGATTCTGCTCTTTTTATATCTTCAATATGTTGATACCCGGGTACTCGGTGGGCGGCTCGTTGTGCGTGGCGACGATGTAGGAGAATGTACTGTCGTCGGCCAGTGCGTTGAAGTTGGATGCGGCCGCGTAGTTGCCGTGCTTGTCGACGAGTATGAGGCTGATCAACAACGGACTCCGCCCGTGTTCGACCGCGCGCATGTGCGTACGACGCACGGACTCCACGCACGCATCGCGCACGTTCCATCCCTCACGCAGCAGTTCGACGCCGACGAAGCAGGTCGGGCAGCGCATGATGTCCTCGCCGCGCCCCGTGGCTACCGCCGCGCCGACGTTGCTGTCGGCGTAGAAGCCGTTGCCGACCATCGGCGAGTCGCCGACGCGCCCGCGCGCCTTCATGCCGACGCCACCCGTCGATGTGCAGGCGACGATGTGGCCGCGCTGGTCGAGCGCGATGACGCCGACGGTGTCGTGTCCGATATCCAGTGCGTCGGGTGCGCCGTTGGAAAGTTCAACGCGGTTCTCTTTTTCGTGGCTCGTGATGCCCAGGTTGCCTTCGGCGACGCGTTTCTCCCACTCAAGCCGCACGTTGTCGCAGGTCATAATGGAGGTGGTAAAGCCGTGCGCCTCGGCGAAGTCCTCGGCGCCGCGCGCAGCGAGCAGGTTATGCGGCGACTCTGTCATGACCTTACGCGCGATGGATGCTGCATTGCGATAGCCGCGCAGCGCCGCGACGCCGCCGATTTCATAGGTATCGCCGTCCATGAATCCGGCGTCGAGTTCGACCTCGCCCTTGGCGTTGGGGAAAGAGTTGAAGCCCACGGTAAAGTTGAGCGGATCGTTCTCGACGATGTTGGCGCAACGTTCCGCCGCATCGGCCGCATCGCCGCCACCCTCGAGGATGGGTATGGCGGCCTTGACGGCCTCCATCGATGTATGCCACGTGGCAATTAAGATATATGGTTTCATGTCATCTCCTGATGGATCTCTTGATGGATCTCCTGATGGACCTCTTGATGGATAGAAAGGATGTGGTGTATGTTTCTGATACGTCATTATATAACATCCACTTTGTATAGTCAAGCCACGCAGCCAAGCTGCGCAATGATCTGGCCAGGCGATTGGTTTGCGGACAACTTGACAACATCTGCATTCTGTGTTACTATATAGTAGCGTAGCGTATTTTGCGTACGCTTATCTCATACAGAGCGCATTTTATACAAAATTCATACAAAAGGAGGTGAAATACACATGCCCACATTTAATCAGTTGGTGCGTAAAGGCAGACAGCGCAGTACGCGTAAGTCGGTCGTTCCTGCATTATCGACGAGCTTCAACAACTTGAAGAAGAAACAGTTCAATCAGGATTCCCCGCAGAAGCGCGGCGTATGTACGCTCGTCACGACGTTGGCTCCTCGTAAGCCGAACTCCGCACTGCGTAAGATTGCGCGCGTCAGGCTCTCCAACGGTAGCGTCGTCACGGCGTATATCGGCGGTATCGGACACAATATCCAAGAGCACAGCGTGGTACTCATTCGCGGCGGCGCGGTCAAGGATCTGCCTTCCGTCCGTTATCACATCGTGCGCGGTCAGCTCGACGCGGCGGCGGTCGCCAATCGCAAACAGGGTCGCAGCCTGTATGGCGCGAAGCGTCCCAAGAAGACGGCAGCCAAGAAGTAATCTGCGGCATTGGCCGTATATATTCAAGGTATTGCGTAACAACCGACATCTATTCACGCATAACACGATGTATCTCTGGTTTTGCAGTGTAGACGTTACGCATAAAGCGTACGGCACTGCCGCGCAATCGACGCGGCAAACGTATGCAGTACCATGTGAAGCATTTCACGAAAGGTGGGAAGTATATGCCAAGACGTGGGTTTATCCCCAAGCGTGATGTGCTGCCTGATCCATTGTATAACAACAAGACGGTCACGCGGCTGATCAACAGCATCATGCTCGACGGCAAGAAGGGTGTAGCGCAGAGTATCGTGTACGATGCGTTTGACATAATTAGCAGTAAAACAGGTAAGGAGCCGGTAGAAGTATTCGAGACGGCACTCGGCAACATCATGCCCGTACTCGAGGTCAAGGCGCGACGCGTCGGCGGCTCGAACTATCAGGTACCGATCGAGGTACGTCCCGAGCGTCGTATGACACTCGGTCTGCGTTGGCTCACACAGTACGCGCGCAATCGCAATGAGCGTACGATGAAAGAGCGTCTGTCCTCTGAGATCATGGACGCGGCCAACAACACAGGTGCAGCTGTCAAGAAGCGCGAGGACACGCACCGTATGGCTGAGGCCAACAAGGCATTCGCGCATTACAGATGGTAATATACGAGGGATGTCCCTTCGATGGGACACGGACGGATTGAAAGAATAGATGAGAGCATTTTCGTTAGAAATGACCCGCAACATCGGTATCATGGCGCATATCGATGCGGGTAAAACCACGACGACCGAGCGTATCCTGTATTACACAGGACGCGTCCACCGTATGGGCGAGGTGCATGAGGGCGCTGCCACCATGGACTGGATGGAGCAGGAGCAGGAGCGTGGTATCACGATCACCTCCGCCGCCACCACCGCCGAGTGGAGAGGACATCGGATCAACATCATTGATACGCCCGGACACGTGGA
>CAYPOE010000135.1:0-6752 GCA_964412285.1 uncultured Eubacteriales bacterium
TTGTCCGAGGTAGAGGACGACCCCAAAATCGTAAAACGCCTGTTCGGATTAGGTGGCAAAAGCATTATGAAATCCCGCCTGCAATTCGCCGACGCGTTCGTCTGCAATGCCGACGATTTCGTCGACAAGAAAGTGACGGAGGTCAAGTTTGAAAATACCATCAAACGCCATACATCCCAAGCTGATCCGCGACAGATCGAGCGCGTCGTGCGCGGTACGGAGTTCGATGTGTGCATCGTGTATGACATCGACGACGAGTCGCAGATGTCCGAGGATATGGCGGAGTTGGCCAAGGCCATGCGGCTGCTCCAACTCGACTACCTCGGCGGCCACGGTACGCGCGGCAGCGGACGCGTGAGCTTTATCTCGTTCGAGTTTGAGCCACGCGAAAGTACCATTGCACAGGAAAAAGTAGACGAGATCGTGCGGCTATTCGACGATGTGAGGGCGTATGAATTACTGCCTATGTAAGTTAGAATTCACTGCGCCGCTGCATATTGGTGACAGCGCGGGTGCGCGGTCGCACGAGACCGCACTGCCGACGTTTTGTGCCGATACGCTGTTCTCAGCGCTCTGTCATATGGCGATCCATCAATACGGCGAATCGGGCATCGCGCGATTGGTAGATATGACCAAATGCGGCGCATTGCGTTTGAGCGACGCGATGCCGTACAGGGAGGATGTACTCTACCTGCCTAAGCCATACGCCAACGTCAAACGCACGCATGAATCCGCTGAGATCAATAAGAAAGATATGAAGCGGCTATCGTATCTGCCTGTAGAGTTGTTATCTGTGTTTATACGTTCGTTGGATGGCGGCACGCCCATCGACCCCAAGACCATCTCCAACGACTTCGGCATAGCGTCCGATACAACCAAGGCACACATCGCAGGTGAGGGCAAGGCTACACCGTACTCGTTCGGCGTATATACATTCGGCAGCAAGGCGAAGGAGGGGGATCGATACCGTATGATCCCGTGCGGATTATACGTGATCGTGCATGGCGACGGCGCAGCGCTTGATTATGTTCAAACGCTATTCGGTCTACTGTCACTCCAAGGCATCGGTGGCAAGACGAGCGCGGGCTATGGTGCGTTTCACGTCACATGGTGCGATCTACCCGATACACATGCGCTGCATCTGCTGTTGACCCAACCGGCGGCGCGATATATGACGCTGACCACATCGTTGCCCAAAGAGGACGAGTTGGATCACGCACTCGACGGCGCGACATATATGCTCAAGCGGCGCGGTGGATTCGCGTTGTCGCACAGCACGCGTTCCGCACCCCTCAAGAAGCAGACGCAGCACTATTTCGCGGCGGGGTCGGTATTTCAGCATAGATACGACGGCGACGTGTACGACGTGAACGTCGGCGGGCCGCACGCAGTATACCGCTACGCCATGCCGATCTTCGCGGGGGTGGAGATATGATACGCGCATCCCATCTCGAGTGTTACACCTTACAACTCACGACGCGTTCGCCGCTGTTCATCGGATCAGGCAGGGAGTACAACAGGAAGGCATACATCTACAATCCGCAGGCGCGAACGGCCACGTTTCTCGACAGTGACGCATTTATGTCGCTGATCGTAGAGATGGGTCTGGTCGAGGCGTACGAGCGATTCATCTTCGACAATCGCCCGTTGACGTTAGCGGAGTTCGTGCGCAACAACCGCATATCGCGTGCGCAGATCGGGGACATGACGCTCTACACTGCCGACGCGTCGCATGTATTCGCAGATGGTCGGGCGATGGAGGTCAAGCAGTTCGTGCGCGACCACAGGCATTGCCCGTATATCCCGGGCAGTTCGGTCAAGGGTGCGCTGCGCACTGCGCTGCTCAATCAACTGATCCGAGAGCATCCCATGCCCAATGCCAATCTGTCCGAGCGTGAACCCGTGGATCGGGTCGAGCAGCAGTATCTGCACACACTGTCGCTGATGCAGAACAAACCGTATGACATGGTCAACTCGACCATGCGCGGCATCAGTATATCGGACAGCGCACCCTTACCGTCGGGCAGCCTTGCGCTGTACGGCAAAGAAGATTACTCGGTACAAGGCAACGTCAAATGTTATTCCATCGTATGGGAATGCGTACCGCCCGGTACACCCATCACGATGACGCTAACCATCGACCGCAACTTGGCCAAAGGCATCGACGCATCGTTGATACGCCGCGCCATCACAGAGTATGGTGCAAACCACAAGCGTATGTACGAACAATACTTCAAGCTGCCCGCCGATACCGTAGATGCATGGGAGGGCAACTGCATCATGGTCGGCGGCGGCAGTGGATACTTCTCCAAGAATATCGTGTATACGCTGCTTCGTCGGGACGACGCAGTCAAGTATGTAGCGAAGTTTATGCAGGACAAATTCAAGGGACATCACCACGAATGTGATGTAGGTTTGCGCATTTCACCGCACAGATATAAACTTACAACACACAATATGCGGCATTATCCTTACGGAATATGTAGTATCGAACTCACTTAATATGTAACTTCACATATCGTGGTCGCAACTCGTACCCCTGTGGGGACGGTAACAAAATCTCAAATTGCCCTGCCGTGCCGCCTATAGTCGCAACTCGTACCCCTGTGGGGACGGTAACATTTTTTACTGCTGTTCCTGTGCGGCTGTTGATGAAGTCGCAACTCGTACCCCTGTGGGGACGGTAACTAGCCTTGTTTCAGGCTACCGTCACAGAATCGTAGCGTCGCAACTCGTACCCCTGTGGGGACGGTAACCCGAAATCATACTCATGATGCACGAACATGCCAATAGTCGCAACTCGTACCCCTGTGGGGACGGTAACCCAATACTCGTGACACCTTCAGGAATAGAAATTGAGTCACAACTCACGCCCCTGCGGGGACGGAGAGGATACTTCATGCTCACACACTACACCATCACCCTCACACACACTGCGCCACGACTGCCGCAGTCCGCGGCATACGCGCTGTATGGCGAACTCATGCGGAGACTCGGCGAAGTTGCGCCTGACTACGCGGCGGCGTTGCATCAAGCGGATCGTACGCCGATCGCACAGTACATCACATCCGAAAATGGCGTTACAACGTGGCGCGTCACACTGTTCGGTGACGCGCGGGACGCGGTAGGGGCAATATTAGGCTCGTCCGACCATTACGCATTGTCGTCGCCTGAAGTTGCCCTCGAGGTGGCCAAAACCGAAATCGTCCGTCGGACACAGCGGCAATTGGTGGACGCCGTACACCATGACGGCGGATTATGTAAGCTGAACTTCCTGTCGCCCACTGCATTCAAGATGGATGGCGAATACGTGATGTTCCCAACCGTGCCGCTCATCATCAACAACCTCATCGGTAAATGGAACGCGTGCAGCCCCGACATCGTCATCGCCGACGACGACGCTGTGCGCGCCATCGTCGCAGGTACGCGGCTCACGGCGTATAACCTGCGTTCAAACTACTTCACCGTCAAGGGCGCGAAGATCCCGGCATTCGTGGGAGAGGTACTGCTGCGCCCTAAGCTGCCTGTACCGCTTATGCAGATATTCGCACTACTCATGTCGTTCGCACCGTACTGCGGCGTCGGGATCAAGTGTGCGCTCGGTATGGGCGGCTGCACTGTAGACTATAGAGGAGAATCATAATGGAGGATTATGTATTATTCAGTTGCGTAGGCAAAACCGACCCTGTCAAGGGACTCAGGGACGGCCCTATGCTGCATATCGCACGATGGTTCAAACCGCGTAAGATCTATATCGTTTTGTCTAAAGAAATGGAAAGGCTGCATGGTGCAGATGACCGCTACAATAAGTCGATCCGCAAGTTGTGCCACGATTTTGGCATAACCATCGAAACGGAATATATCCATACGGGCATTGAGGATGTATCGGAGTTCGATGCGTTTGATACATTGTTCGATGAGATCATGGCGAGAATCGTCCGTGAGAATCCTGATTCTACGATATTACTCAATGTGAGTTCGGGTTCCCTACAGATGAACATGAAACTATGTTTTATCGCTACAGATAGGCAGTACCGTACGCTGCCCGTGCAGGTGAAAAATTACACGCGTAAGGCTGATACAGAGCGCGGCACGACACACCCGAGTTACGACGTCGATCTCGAAATCGAGCTAAACGAAGATCATACAACGTACGCCCACGAAAATCGTACATCTGTACCTGCATTTGCGGCCATGAATAAGCTGCTGATCCGGCGGCAAATAGAACGCTTGCTCTCGAGTTATGACTACATTGCGGCAAAATCTATCGCCGATTCCTATCAGCACAATGTCACCTCTGAGGTCAAAACCCTCATCCAACATTGCATACACAGGCAGGCGCTTGAACACAAACTTGCCAAACAAACCATCGCACCGCTTGCGTTGCCGTTTGATGCATACCCCGTCAAGAACAGCGGCTGTGCGCAATTGTGCGAATACCTCGCGCTCTTGCAGTGTTATCAGCGTACGGGTCGAATCACGGACTTCGTATTGCGACTCAACCCATTCGTGATACGGCTGCAATGGGCGTACCTTTACGCTAACCATGGGTTCGATTATACAGCCGTAGACGACGGGAGTAAAGAGCGCCGCGTACTGCGTTGCAAAATATCTGCGTACGACAGGGGATTGCTATCGCATATCGATCGCTGTTTTTCACGCGGATTCAAGGACGGGTCATTTTGGACGATACGGCTGCTCAACCATATCATCGACTATTATGAGCCAACCAAAGGCGCGTCGCGTACGCTGTTTGGTACGCTGCAAGTTGTCAACGACAAACGAAACGACGCTGCACACGAGTTGGCAAACGTCAGCGAACAGGATGTGATCGATGCGGCGGGTATGGGCAGCTTGCAGGTAATCGACGACCTCAAGCGCGTCATATACGATATCTATGGCAATGTGTGTAAGTTCGACGCGTTTGCTATATATGATACACTCAACAGATTCATCGTTGATGCATTGAGTTAGCCAAACAAAAAGCGCAGCCCCTTGGCTGCGCACATGCATAGAGAATAAATATTGCGCCATACAGACGGCGTTGTACGAATGCATACGTTACGCGTGCGTCTGCCGCTTGAAATATTGCGATACGAGGAAGTGCATCATAGCGCTCGGCTGCCGCTTCTGGAACGCCGCGGTATCGCCGAAGAACATGCCGTACGGTGCCTCGGGCGTATACGCATCCCACTGTGGCATATCGGAACCATCGGCATCAACGCCGTTGGGATCGCCGCTCCGAATGAAGTTCGCCCAATAGTTGCACATGAGTCGCGCCAAGTCGTAGTGCTTACCGACGAACGGTCGCCAACACTTCGCCAAGGTTTCAAAGAAGAACCAGAGGTCAATCGAATGGAACGCGCCGGGGTCATCCCAACCCGGGATCTCCGCGTCGAAGCTGTAGTAGTAGAATGGCGTATGCGCGCCACTGCGCGCGTTGGCTTCGCCCGCTACGCGGATCGCGTACTCGATGCCATTCACCGACGCCCTATGCTTCATCTCGGTCACGCTGTCAAACGGACTGCGGCAGAGCGACAGGAAGGCGTTTGCGTCGTCGCCGAACTGCTCTTTCGCCAACTGTTGCAATGATTCGACAGAATCAACCTCGGGCGCGTTGATAAACTCAGGTACAGTATGACCGAACAGTATGGGTACCTGTAGCCGCTTATTCTCGACAAATAGGTCGAACGGCGATCCAACGCAGAATGTACCGTCGATGACGCTGCCCCAGTGCGCTTTGTACTCGAGCATCTTGTCGCGCACAAACTCGGCCGATAACGCGCGCGCTTCGGAGAGCGTCGACACGCCGAGGAACGCGAAGAACTTCTCGCCCTCGCGTTCGGCTTGCTCGAGCGTCACGCGCATACCGGGGAAGCGTCCGCCTGGGTAGACGCGCTGGAAGATACCGCTCTGTATGATCGCCTTTTGGAATAGGCCGTCGTTTTGTGGCGAGGTCAACTGACTCAGTACGCTGCCGCCGCCTGCGGACTGTCCGCCGATCGTGATGTTGTCGGGGTCGCCGCCGAATGCCGCGATGTTGCGCTTGACCCATCGTGTCGCAAACTGCTGATCGAGGTGTCCAAAGTTGGCGGGTGCGTCGGGGGATTCGGCTGTGATCTCGGGGTGACAGAGGAAGCCGAATACGTTGACGCGATAGTTGATCGTGACTACAACGACGCCGCGCCTTGCGATGCGTTCGCCGTCGAACTCCATTTCGGCCGGGTTGCCGACCTGTAATCCGCCGCCGTAATACCATACATAGACGGGCAGCTTCTCATCGCCGCACTTGGCCGGAGTCCATATGTTGAGCTGCAGACAGTCCTCGCTCTGCTCGATGTTCTCGTCGGGATTCCACTCCCACGTGTAGACGTTCTCTTTATTCTGGCCAGGCTTGGTCTGCATTGCGATGGGCCCGAACGCATACGCTTTGCGCACGCCGTCCCAATCCTTGGCGGGTTGCGGCGCGCGCCAACGGTTGTCGCCGCCTGCAGACGCGGCGAATGGTATGCCTTTGAAACTCGTGATACGCGGATCGGCTGCGGGCAATCCTTCTACCCAGCCGTTTTCGACCTGTACTTTTCGTAGCATAACACAGTCCCCTTTAGAAATAGATTCAGAAATAGATGCAGAAATAGATCCGTGCAATGGCGGTGAGATTCATGTAGAGTATACCAAATGTGTATGGATTTGTAAAGTGACATGAGTCTATTATACTACATAGGTCGACAAATGGCAGCAGATTTTTCAGC
>CAYPOE010000136.1:0-6703 GCA_964412285.1 uncultured Eubacteriales bacterium
GATAAAACAACAGGAGGATCCCTATGGCAGATGATAACATAAAATTCGTCAAAAACATCAAAGACAACTACAGGAGGCTCGAAGAATCCATCGTAAGTCAGTTGAGTCTTTACAATCAGCACCACGGAACGACGACGGGTTCCGCGCGTGAAGATATATGGCTGCAACTGTTCGAGATGATCATACCCAAGAAGTTTGTGATCGAGCATTCAGTTTTCATCATAGATTCGGACGGCAAGATTTCAAACGAAGTCGATCTCGCCATCGTGGACAATACGTATACGCCATATATTTTTCACTACGGGCGGCTGAAGTATATCCCGATCGAGGCCGTCGCGGCCGTGATTGAGTGCAAGAGCACCGACGGCAACGCCGAAGCATTACAAGGCTGGCACGATGACATTATCAAGTTGCGCACGTCCAGGAAGTCCATTGCGCGTATGGCTACAGGCATGATTGTCGAAGGCAAATTGGCGGGGTTTAAAGAGGATAAGTCTACCCAAACGTCGACGCGACCCATACGCATTTTTTGCGGATACAATACAACCGCCGGTACGCCCAAAGCAAGGGAACTATTTGACTTTGTGCTAATCGCCAAAGATGGCAAGGATCAGAAGAATCCACGCAATCGGATAAAGATCAGTATAAACGACAATGGAAGCTTGAAGGAATGGTACGAGGAATTGAATCATTTCGGCGGCACTTGCCCGCCATCATTTGATGAACTTTCCGGGTATCATCTGAGCAATTACCAAATCCAAGGTGAACAGGGCGAAGTCTCGCTCCTATCCTTCAACTTCCAGCTCAACCAACTGCTCATGCTGATCAACAACCCGATTCTGTTCCCGCACAAGGTATATGCCGAGCTTTTCTCCAAGTCAGGCGAAGGGAGTCCCGAGGAAGCGAGCCAAGATGATGGATAAACAAACGTTGGATTGCACGCTTCTAACGCCTATGTTCAGCTATGGAGCCTATTCCAAAAAAGTTCCTGAGCTTCGCGCGTCCGAACTCAAGGGCATCATGCGATACGTCTATCGCATTGCCTGCACGTCCAAGGTGGATCAACTGCTGTCGGACGAGCAGGAATTGTTCGGCGGCGCTGCCGACAGTGCAAAGCAGAGGCACGCTTCGCCCATACGTTTGCTGCTCCGTGGCGATTTGCAGAAGAATACGAAGAAGCGTTGGCTGTTATATCATGAGAACAAAGAGTGTTGTACCTGCTTTGAAGAAGGCTTGAGCTTCGCCATCGATGTAAGGCTCAACGATCTGATCTGGCGCAATGCGCAATCCGGGTGGCGCACGAAAGCGGATCTAAACTGGTACGTCGACCTCATCCGTCTATCGTTGATGCTCTGCGGTTTGGGCAGACGAACGCGCAAATGCAAGGGCAGTGTCGATGTGACGAATCATGCGTTCAAACACAAGTCCGCCGCTGTGCGGTGGATATGCGATACACTCAATCGCATTGCAAATACGACCCGCGCAGGTGCGCCCATCTACGAGGTCAGCCGCGACGGCATCGTATCTACGTTCCCCTTCCGCGACTGTCGATGCCGTCGCCCCATGATACAGAAGATCGTCGTCGGCGAACCGTTTTCCCACGATCAGATAGATCACTACCTTCGCGCTTTGGATCAAGCGTGCCATGATGCGAAGGATAGCCGTTTCCGTTTGCCGGAAGAAATAGATAGAAAAGCTCTGATGTTATCAACAGGAACGGCTTCTAATAAACGCCATGATACCAAGCGACTCGCATCGCCGTTGCTGTCGAGCATCATCAAGATCAAGGACGACTACTATCCGATTCACACGTTTGTCAAGGTCGTCACGCGCGACATAAATGACGACGAATGCGCGCTTAGGGATCACTTCTTGGACATGGTAGAACGCGAACGCCAAGGGGTGCCATCATGATGGACGTCCTCTTCCTCTTCACGATAGGCCCCGTCAAATCATTCATAGAGAACTCGCGTAAGGCGCGGGATATGTATGCTGGTAGCAGCTTTCTGTCGGAACTCATGGGTGAGGCCATCGGATGGCTCTGTAGCAACAGCAAGGCGGAGGTGATCTTTCCGTCGGACGAGTCGCCCAAAAAGTCGCTCAGTATCCCCAATCGTCTGATCGCCAAGTTCGTGCAATGTGACGAGTGGGATCTGCGCCGTATGGCGAATGATCTAACTGAGTATGTGAAGCAGACCTTTTTGAATCGGTGCATCTGCATTCTGAAAAATGCCGGCATTACCGAACCACGTGCCGTCGATATGGCAAAGCAGCAATTAGATGACTTCCTCGAGACCTACTGGCTGTTTGAAACCCTTGAGGATGCGTCTTGCGACGCGGCTTACAAAAAGGCATATGCGAACCTATTTGACGGTATCGTCGCCATCAAGAGCATACGGTCATTTCGTCAGGTTCGCGAGCCGTGGGGCAGGAGATGCGTCCTGTTTCCCGAGTACAACGCCATCTTCGCCAGAAGCCAAGGCCAACAAGGCAGACTGCGTTATCCATACATGACCAACGAACGTTACGTCGTAGATATTCGCGGTCGCAAGAAGCTGGATTATGCAGTCAAGGACGGCGAAGCCCTATCTGCCATTGCATTGGTCAAGCGAATGTATCATAAGCCTAAAATCGAGATCTACTCCACGCGATTGATGATGCTGCGGAGTCGGGTGGGTAGTGATACGCTCAAGTCCATGGGCGTTGAGCGCGACGACAGGGTCGCCGAAGTGTTGTACGATCTGTACAACGATAATCCCCTGACCGAGGATGCGTATCCGCTGGATGCCGTGAATCAAGCCCGCGTACTGTATCAGTGCATCCAGGAGAAACGCATAGCGTTGAGTTCCTATTATGCGTTGATCAAGTTCGACGGCGATAGCATGGGTGATGAATTCAAGAAACGAAATGAGTCAGAACAACAGGAGTTGAGTCGCACCATAGGGGAGTTCGCCGCCAAAGCGCCGACGATCGTGAACGGATGCGGAGGTTTGCCTGTCTTCGCAGGGGGTGAGGATTTCTTGGCCTTCCTGCCACTAGATACGCTGTTCTGCTGTTTGGCACAATTGCGCGATGAGTTTTACGACAGTGTAAAAATGCATTTTTCGGCGGGTATAGCCATTGCGCATCTCAAGCAGCCGCTCAAAGAAGTGATTGCAAAGACGGGCGAACTCGAAGGATTGGCGAAGAATCGACCTGGAAAAAATGCATTCGTCATCGGCATCATCAAAAGGAGCGGCGAAGGCGTGCATATGTCCGCCTATCCATTCGGTGACGATGGCGCGCCTGATCTGGAGACGATTCGGGACTTGATAGCCAAACTCAAGGATGCCGGTTGCTCGAAATCCCTCCTGCACAACCTATGCGCCACGCTCCAACCCCTCGCATCGGGTCAGGACGGACCGTGTGATGGTATGGTTGCAGCGTTGATCAAACAATGCGTGAGCGGCTTCGGGATCAATACAGGGCCAGTAAGTGCCTCCGAGACCAACGTAGAAAGCGAACTCGTCGACGCACTGCTACGGTTTTACACCAAGGACGCAGGGCTGCAAGGATTCTTGGATACCCTAAACGCCGCGGCCTTCATCGCAAGAGAGGTGATGTGATGCACTACTTCGTAGAACCGATAGACAACTTCTTCTTTCGTTCACCCGTACCATTCGAGGCGGGCGGGGAGACCACGGCGACGACGAGTGAGTTTCCGCCGTTGCCGTCAGTATACGCAGGCGCATTCAAGGCACTCGTACCGAGACATCAGGAGAAAGATAGGCACGCCATCAAAGTCCGTTGGAACGGCCTCTGCATTCGCGATCAATTCCACTTCCCCGCGCCCGCCGATACATATCCGCACATCGACGACGCCCAAAGTCCGGGAAGCGGGAACGGCTTCTTGCGACCATTGGCGTTCACTAGAGCGCCGCTGTCCAACTACCCGTTGCAGTATGTGCTGCATCGTCAAGATCATCAAGATGAGTCGGCGCAAAAGCACAAAGTCCCCATTGTCCCCTATCTATCCCAAGACGTCCTGCATCTGTACTTACATGCCAACGTAGGAGCTGTGCCGTTTGTGAATCTAAAGAAGTATCTGACCATAGAACATAAGCTGGGTATCGGCGTGGACGCGTCGAGCGGAACGGTGAGCGACGAACGACTGTACCAGATCGCGTACGCCAGACCGGCGTCTGAGATGCGTCTATCTGTGCAGGTCGAGGGCATATCCGTGTACGAGCAGACCGTGATCAAGATCGGTGGGGAAGGCAAGAGAGCTAAGATCTATGGCACGGGATCGAGTCCCGACGTGGGCGCGCCCTCGAGCCACTCCAAATACTTTAAGCTATACTTGGCTACGCCTGCGATATTCAAAAACGGATGGCTGCCCGGGTGGGTGGATCCAATCAGCAAGATCGGCTACTTCAGTCACAAAAAGAGGTCGATCAAAGTCCGGCTGCTCTGCGCGTGTGTGGGACGAAATATACTGTGCGGCGGATTCAATGCGGTGACCAATCAGCCGAGGGAACTCAGATACGCAGTGCCGGCCGGAAGCGTCTACTATTTTGAGATTATGAGCGACCACGGATTCGAGATGGACATCAAGCTCTTTCATGCAAAGTGCGTGAGCGACTATCGACAGGGCTTGGGATTTGACGGTCCGGTCTTTGACAGAAACAGATACTGCGATAACGGGTTCGGCTACGCGTTCGTAGGCAGGCTCGACGAATCACAGGAGGAGATATTCAATGTGCCATAATGCAGCTACCATCATGATATTCAATACGTTGATGTCCACACACGCGGGCAGCGGCACGCAGTTAAGCTATGTCGATCTGCCGATACAGCGCGAAGTCCATACAGATATACCCAAGATAGAAGCCTCTACGCTCAAGGGCTGCATACGTTACGCATTGCGAAACGAGGATACAGATCTGGTGAATCGATTGCTGGGCGCGCCCGACAAAGGCGAGTACGCTTCCGCGGTTGCATTCTCGGATGCACGGCTACTGTTTTTTCCTGTGAAGTCGGTGAAGGGGATCTTTGCGTGGGTGACGTGTCCGTTTGTGTTGCAGCGATTTTTGGGCGACTATAAAACGACGTTCGGCAGGGACTTCTGCGGCCAATTTGATACGGCGAGTATGCATCGCACGTATGTTACAAATCACAGCGAACTCATCGCGAGCGACAGCGCGAGTTCCAAAATCATGCTCGAGGAGTACACGTTCGATGTGGAGACGTCCCAAGAGTTTGACGCGTTTATCCAAGAGATAGCGGTGCATCTACCCAACAATAGAGTCACACAAGAGCGCATCCCAAAGCACGTCGTACTACTCAGTGACTACGATTTCACGGGTTTTGTGAAATACTCCACCGAGGTCAACACGCGCATCAAGATGGATCCTGACAAGGGTACGGTGGACGGTACGGCGCTATTTACCGAGGAATTCTTGCCGCCGGAGTGCATCCTGTACAACATGATCTTTTTTACGCAGGAGTATGTGAAGCAGGGCAACCCAGATCGACTGTCTCCTGAGGGCGTGAAGCGCGAGTTCAGTCGGTTGTTCGACGCGGATACGTTCCAGATCGGCGGAGATGCGACGTTGGGCAAGGGATGGGTCGCCAAAAGATTTTGGGAGGGCGAATCGAATGATGCAGAATGACGTTCACAACGAGATGGCGAAGTTCGCTTATGATCAGGTGAGCGACTATTGTCGCGATCCCAAGGCCAATCAGAAGGAGTTCCGCAGTCTCGCGCGTTCCTTTCCCTCGATGGTGCAGGCGAATGGGTTGGGCGCGGCGGTCGCGTTTCTGTTTGCGAAAAAGAGCGGAGATGGTGGCACACATGCTTCTATGTACGGCATCATGGCAAAGTGGCTGAAACAAAAGAAGCTGTGCGACAGCGAACTCATGGCATGCATCACAGGTCTCTCCAGCCAAGACTATCGGCTGTACACCAACGAAATCATGGCCCTCTGCCTTTGGCTGAAGCGATTCGCGGAAGGGATGATCGAGAAGAATGGATAAAGGCGAGGGCATTCTATTGCGCGGCATGACGTTGCCTGCAGATTCACAAACATGCATAAAGGATTTTATGCGAAACTCCAAGGGTGTGTTTTCCATCAATCCTCATCTGTCGCTCAACAGGTTTTTGCGTTTACAACCGGATGAGAAAAGGAAGGCGTATCAGCTCACGAGCGATCTATGCGACAAACTTCGTTCCTGCGCGATAGAGGGTTGGGAATTTCAAAATCACGGACTTTTAGATACGCTAAATCAACGGATAAACCAACTCGCCAACTTACTGTGCGCCGATCGCATAAAGGTATCGTACAAGCCCAATGATAAACTCATGGTCGGAACGGGCGGCAACTCTCCTTACATCAACGTCCAACTCATGAGGTTGCACCACGTGTATGGATTGCCGTATATCCCTGCCAGCGCCATCAAAGGAATGCTGCGCAGCTATTGGATTGCGCAACGACACGACGGCTGCGAAGAAGCCGCGTTGTCGGATTCGACGTTCGTGTCGTTGTTTGGCGGAGCCGCTGATGATGATGCAAAGCGGGGTTCGCTGGTATTTTTCGATACCTTCCCCGCGTCCTACGAACTGGCGCTGGATGTACAAACTCCGCATTATTCGGAGTATTATACCAAAGGGTGTCCGCCGACAGATAGCATGAAGCTCATACCCATATTCTTCTTGTGCTTGCAG
>CAYPOE010000137.1:0-6631 GCA_964412285.1 uncultured Eubacteriales bacterium
TGTCAGGAAATACATAGAACGCACCCTCGGGTTCGTGACACGGCAGACCCATGTTGCGGAGTTCGCTGACGACGAACCTGCGCCGCTTGTCGTACTCAGCACACATGCCCTCGGCGTCCGCATCGCCGTCGTTCATCGCAACGATGCCCGCGTACTGGCTCATGGTCGGACTGCACATGATCGCATACTGATGAATCTTCATCATCTCGGAGATGATGGGTTCCGGCCCGCACGCGTATCCCAATCGCCAGCCCGTCATCGCGTATGCCTTGCTGAATCCGTTGATCGTGATCGTACGCTCATACATACCGGGGATCGACGCAAACGATACATGTGTCCCCGCATATGTAAGCTCGGCGTAGATCTCGTCCGACAGCACCATGATGTCGGTATCGCGCAGCACGTCGGCAATCGCGCAGAGATCGGCGTAGTTCATGATGCTGCCCGTCGGATTGTTCGGGAACGGCAGGATCAGCGCCTTGGTACGCGGCGTAATCGCGTTGCGCAACGCGTCGGGTGTGAGCTTGAAGCCGTGTTCGGCGACGGTAACGATGGGTACGGGCGTACCGCCCGTGAGCGTCGTACACGGCGTGTAGCAGACGAACGACGGCTCGGGGATCAACACCTCATCTCCCTCGGATACGATGGCGCGGAGCGCGGCGTCGATGGCTTCACTGCCCCCGACCGTAACCATGCACTGCGTCGTCGGCTCGTAGGTCAGACCAAAGCGCCGATGTAAGTAATGGCAGATGGCCTCATTGAGCTTGACCAAGCCGCGGTTGCCTGTATACTTCGTGTGCTTGCGCTCGATGGATTCGATGCCTGCCTTGGCGATGTGCCACGGCGTGGGGAAATCGGGTTCGCCCACGCCGAGGCTGATGGCCTCGGGCATGGCCTCCACGATGTCGAAGAACTTGCGGATCCCCGACGGCTTCAGCGACTTGACGCGCTTGGATAAGATTTTCGTATAGTCCATAAGCTATATCATCATGACGCGTTCGTCGGTGTCGTGGTCGAACAGGATGCCATCCTCTTTGTATTTCTTGAGTACAAAGTGCGTGGCCGTCGAGATCACCCCGTCCATCGTCGCGAGATTCTCCGACACGAACGTCGCGACCTCGCGCAGCGTACGTCCCTCGATAAACAGCATGAGGTCATAGCCGCCCGACATCAGAAAGACATTCTTGACCTCGGGGTAGTTGTAGATGCGCCGGGCGATCGTGTCGAAGCCCTCGCCGCGCTGCGGCGTGATGCGCAGTTCGATCTGCGCGGTCACAAACTCGCGCTCGGTGCGCTCCCAGTTGATGATCGTGCGTTCGCCGAGGATCACGCCGTCCTTGCGCAACTTGGCGATGATCTCGGCGACGACTTCGGGCGTGGTGCCGACCATGGCGGCGATCTCTTTGTTGCCGAGACCCGTCTGTGTCTCTAATATGCGCAGTATTTGCTCCTGCATAACATATCCTCCGCAGTCTAAGCCGACTGCTCCTTGACCTTCAACAATGCCTTGCTCAACTGGTCCGGACACGACGTACCCTTACCGTTGCAGTTGATGCCATCGAGCAACGCGATCACCTCATCGACGGTGCGACCGACCGCCAACTTGGACACACCTTGCAGATTGCCGTTGCAGCCGCCGAGGAATGCGACGTCGGCGATGACGCCATCCTCAACTGTAACGTCGATGTTGACCGAGCATACGCCCTTGGGTTTGTAATGTATCGTCATCGTGATCACTCATCCAATCTTCATCGCAGAGAGGTTCTTCTCGAGCATGGCGACTTTGCCTTCGCCGATGGACTTCTCGAGTGCCTTCTTGAGTATGGCGGTATCGAGTTTGAGTACGCGTGCGAGTTCCCCGAGCAGCACCATGTTGGCGAGCTTGGGTACGCCCATGTCGTGGGCAGTCTGCGTCGCGGGTACGTAATGCGTCGTAATATCGGTGCGCTGCGTCTGGTCGTCGACCAAGGTGCTGTCGACGAATACGACGCCGTTCGATTCAACCGTGTCGATGAACTTCGTGAACGACGGCTTGTTCATCACGATCAGGATGTCGGGCGCGGTGATCACAGGCGAACCGATGGGCTGACTGCTGATCGTAACCGCACAGTACGCGGTACCGCCGCGCATCTCGGGGCCGTACGACGGCAACCACGACACATAGTCGCCGCTCTGCAGCGCGTAGTACGAGAGTACCTTACCCGCGAACAAGATGCCCTGTCCGCCGAATCCCGCTATCAATATCTTTTCATCCATAGATTCTACGACTCCTTGTATACGCCCAACGGATAGTGCGGTATCATGTTCTGTTTGAGCCAGTCGAGCGACTCGACGGGGTCTAACCCCCAGTTGGTCGGGCAAGTCGAGAGGATCTCTACCATCGAGAAGCCCTTCTTGTCGATCTGGGTCTGGAACGCGCGCTTGATCGCCTTCTTGGTCGCATTGACGTTCTTGACGCTGTCGACGCTGCAACGTTCGATGTACGCGACGCCGTCGAGCGTCGAGAGCATCTCGCTCACGCGGATCGGATTGCCCTGCGTAACCGCATCGCGGCCGTACGGCGACGTCTGCGTCTTCTGTCCGATCAACGTCGTCGGCGCCATTTGACCGCCCGTCATGCCGTAGATCGCGTTGTTGATGAAGATGACGGTGATGTTCTCGCCGCGTGCAGCCGCATGTACGGTCTCGGCGGTGCCGATGGCGGCGAGGTCGCCGTCGCCCTGATACGTAAATACGACGTTGTCGGGCAGTACGCGCTTGATGCCCGTCGCGACGGCGGGCGCGCGTCCGTGCGACGCTTGCTGCATATCGCACTCGAAGTAGCGGTACGCGAATACCGCGCAGCCGACGGGTGCGACGCCCACGGTGTTACCCACGATACCGAGTTCGTCCATGACCTCGGCTACGAGCCGGTGGACGATGCCGTGGGTGCAGCCCGGGCAGTAGTGCTGCACAACGGGCGAAAGGGATTTGGGGGGTGTATATGTTGGCATATATGTTTCCTCTATGTTACTCTATACTATGTGACTATGTGGTTCATCAAAATAGTTCGTCGTGGGAGCCTGTGCGTTCAAGGATCACTTTATCGCGATCGTATCGATAGATCAGCAGCCAATCATCGTCTACATGGCATTCACGATATCCACGATACCTTCCGTGCAGCTTATGATCACGATATGATTGCGGCAAAAGAATCCCATTCTCAAGTATCGCGACAACTTGCTTAACTGCACTTATGTCAAGACCTTTGCGTTGCAGACGACGCAAGTCGCGTTTGAATGACGACTCGGTGACGATTTATCGCTTCATAATCCGAATTCTTTGAACAGATCATCGACACTATCATAACTCGTCAACCCTATACCGTTTTCAGTATTAATGATAGCCTGGATGGTTTCCTGATTAAAGTTAGCGAAGTCATCATGTTTATTCGTTTTGTACTTCGCGCACAAGGGACATTCATCCACCTCGTCGTGATAGCTGTCATCAAGAAACTCGTAAAATGCTTCCTCGAGCGTAAGTCCACGCTCTGACAACTTAGGCAGTATTTTATCGATAACAGCGTCATCTACACTAACAGTAATCATCCTCATAACAAACCTCCTATGGTATTACCCATAGTATACCCTATTGCTGCGCAAGTACCTCAACGATCTCCTGCGGCGTCGGCACAATACCGCCGCTGCGTCCGAAGAATCCCACGTCGTGGCCGAGGTAGCCGCGTATGTCATCGACCATCTGACCCATGCTCATCTCGGTGACGACGACGCGCTTGCCGCCGCAGTGCTTGCGCAATGCGTCGATCGCGAATGGCCACAGCGTGATCGGGCGGAAGAGCCCCACGTCGATGCCGCGCTCTTTGGCGAGCGCCATCGCGGCCTTGGCGATGCGGCTCATGGTGCCGAACGCTACGAGCATGATCGGCGCGTTCTCGTTGACGACTTCGTACAGCGGCTCGGTCTTTTCGATTTCGGCGTACTTTTTATAACGCTCGTCGAGCAGCACCTGCAACTCGTCAGGCTCGATGTAGAGCGAGTTGATCACGTTGCGCTTACGTTCGCCCTTGGTACCGTTGGTCGCCCACGGCTTGTCGATGAGAGTGGGTTTAGCATCGGGGAACGACACAGGCTCCATCATCTGTCCGATGATGCCGTCGCCGAGCAGCATCGCGGGCATACGGTACTTGTCGGCCAGATCAAACGCCATACCCGTGTGATCGACGGCCTCCTGTATACCCGACGGTGCGAGTACAAACATGCGGAAGTCGCCGTGACCGATGCCCTTGACGGCTTGGAAGTAGTCCGAACCCGCGGCCTGTATGCCGCCGAGACCGGGGCCTGCGCGCATGATGTTGACGACGACAGCAGGGAGATCCGCGCCCGCTATGTATGAGATGCCCTCGGCCTTGAGTGAGATACCCGGCGACGACGAACTCGTCATAGCCCTTGCGCCTGCGCCTGCCGCGCCGTAGACCATGTTGATCGCGGCGACCTCGGACTCGGCCTGCATGAATACGCCGCCGATCTTGGGCATACGCTTCGCCATGTACGCGGCAACCTCGGTCTGCGGCGTAATCGGATAGCCGAAAAAGTGACGGCAACCCGCACGGATGGCGGCTTCGGCGATGGCCTCGTTGCCTTTCATTAAAATCTTTTCCATATGTCTGCCTTTCGTTATGTTCCGTTATTTGACTCGATTTCCCGTGACGTTGCTGTGTTGCGTGTCAATTCGTGACTTCGATGCAGCAGTGCGGACACATCGTCGCGCAGAAGCAGCACTTGATGCACGTACCCATGTCCGTGATCTCGGCGGGCGCGTGACCCTTGCCATTGAGGCTCTGGTGGTTCTGCAATATGATCTTCTTGGGGCAGACCGATACGCACAACCCACAGCCCTTGCATAACTCCCTATCAATCTTTACCATGCTTTGCTCCTTGTGATGATTACCCCTTATGTTACAAAATTGTCTTATCATCATTATAACATACTTCGCGACACGGAGTGTTACAAATCTAACAAGACAATTTCGCATTTCTTATACATTCTGTCAATAAAACAAAAGCTATGTCACATATCAAAGCTGTTGCGCATATGTCGCTCGCCGATGATCAGCGTAGGCAGATCGCCCACGAGCGTCGCATACTCTCGTCGTACGGCCGTGTACGCGACGGGCAATCCCGACGCTTCGGACACGGCGGCCGCGTAGTCCATACCACGTCGCACGATGTCGGGCGACGTATCGCCCATGAGGTGCGTATTGTTGATGAGCGCGGTGACGGTGAGGCGACTGTGCCGCTCGAGTGCGCGGATCTCGTCCAACATGTCGGCGACGGGATCGTCATGTTCCGTACCCATCGACGCGTACGGTCGCATCGCGTTGATCACGCAGTACAACACATATCCGCGCCCGACGATATACTTGTTATAGCGTCCCAATGCGAGCGCGCCATCGTCGCCGCCCACATCGAGCAGCACGGAGTCGTCGTGGAGCAGCGCGCCGTCGACGTCGGCAGTCAGCGCGGGGATGTCGACGTTGGTGCGTGCGAACAGCGGTGCGATGAGCCGCACATTGTGCCGTGCGAGTACGTCGGACGCGTCGGCGGTACGGTAGTACGGACTCACGATGTCGAGGTCGACGATCGTGCGCTGCGGCGCGTCGGATTGCAACGTCAGCGCGAGCGCGCACTCGGTCTTGCCCACGCCGTAGTCGCCTGTAATGATGATGATTGGTTTCATAATTCTGAATGTCCTGACTGATCCTGCCGTTTCTGTATCACGGCGGTGACGCGTCCGACGATGCGGTCGGTGAACCGTTTGTCGAGCAGTCGCACGACGACGAACGGCAGCACGAATCCCGCGCCGCCGCCGACGTATCCGAATGCGCGGTATCCGACGAATATGCCGACGATGGGCAGGATGTACATCACGAACGACAGCAGCAGCGCGCCGCGACTGCCCGGCTGCACATTGACCGTGTCGCCGACCTCTACATCAGATGCACAGCGTACGACCATCGTACGCATGTTGTTGCAGCCGCCGCAGTTGCCACAACTGCCACTCCCACACGACACGCCGACGTACACCGTCGCCATGCCGTCTTTGATTTCCATCACCTTGCCGTTGAGTTCCATAAGAATACGTAAATTATACTGTAAAAATACACCAATAGACGCCAAACTTATCAATGAGCACAAATATGTGCGGGCTGAAGTTACACTCGCCCAACGGCAGTATCACCTTGCGCGCGTCGCACTTTAACACCTCGTACGCTTTATCCACCTGATCGCGTTCGGTATCTTGGAAACGAAAACAGAACTGTAGGTTGTCGCCGTACGTCATCTCGTTGCTTTCAGCTACGGCGATGATCTGCCCATATGCGTGTACCTCGGCGTGCTCGTATATCGTACGTTCCGGGTTCATAAACTGCAATTTCAACTCGCCGTCGAACGCCTTGATATACGTGTGAACAGCCGCTACGCTGTCGACCACATAGACTTGCATCATGGATTCCATACGTCATCCTCGGTATGCTCAATATACGATGTTGAGTAGTTTGGCAGGATAGCCCATCGCGGTCATCGCCGCGATGATTCCCTCGGCCGAATCGGCGGGAGCATACTCGTAGCAGCGA
>CAYPOE010000138.1:0-6626 GCA_964412285.1 uncultured Eubacteriales bacterium
CGAAGACTGTTTGACGCCGTACATAATCAGCGGCGTCGGCGCGATGTGGTTGATGAAGCTCACGGGGATGCCATTGCCCGCGAATACCTCTGCTGCCCAACGCGCGGCCTTGTCCGATAGGAAGCGGCGGTCGTAGCCGATGACGATGCGTCGGGCTGCGACGCTGTTGTTGTGCGCGATGTCGTCGATGTAGGCGGCTGCGCCTTGGCATAGCAGCAGTATGTTGGATTTGACGAAGTCCGCGCCGATCTCGGCGCGCCAGCCGCCTGTGCCGAATTTGATGTTGTTCATGTGTGTATACCCAAACAAAAAAGTCAAATAACATTGCCGTATTCGACAATCAGTGATATAATATCTCATATCACACAAAGTGGGTTACGGCATGAATATTGTTGGTAAAATCGCTATAGAAACGTTCCAGTTCATATGCGCAGACATAACGACTGATGAAGTGATCCTTACCGAAGAACGCATCGAACATATCAAACAGCGTCACCCCAGCGATTATGAGTGTTACGCATAGTATATACCTGATATACTGAGTCAGCCGGATTATATCATCGCGAGTGATATGCCTAATACTGTCGTTATATTAAAGACCGTCAGTGTAGCTCATGGGAGTTGTAAGTTGATCCTGAGATTAGCTACCAGAAATGATCGCTCAGGCTACGTCAATTCTATTATTACATTCCAACATATCAGTCATAAGCGTTATCGACGTTACATCAATAATGCTTTGATACTTTACAAACGCAATGGGCAATGATATAATAAGTGTGCGGTGTTATGTGGTGGTAAACGATAGCGGCAACCACGCGCCGATGGTACTGACAAGATGGGCTAACGCCCATTTGAGAGATGCAGGAAACGTTCATATGAACGAGCCGCGCCTGCCATAATACCGCATACGATAGAATAAACACGAGGGCACAAGACGTATCTTGTGCCCCTTTTCTATTTCTTCTCCCCTGACGCACACGCGTCAGGGGTTATCTACATACCATATTGATTGCTGATATTACTCTACTTCGTACTGCGCGGTCAACTTCTTGTAGAACGCGTACTTCTCCTTGGCCTGCTTCTCGGACTGCTGGAACATTGCCTCAGCCTTGTCGGGGAAGTTTCGTGCCAGTGAGCTGTAGCGTACCTCGCTCTTGAGGAACTCCATGTAGTCGCCCGTAGGCTCCTTGGAATCGAACGTGTACGGGTTCTTGCCCTGCTCCTTGAGTGCGGGGTTGAAGCGGAACAGCTGCCAGTAGCCACACGCCTCGGCCAACTTGGACTCGAGGTGCGAGAAGCCCATACCGAGCTTGAGGCCGTGGTTGATGCACGGTGCGTACGCGATGATCAGCGACGGACCCGGATATGCCTCTGCCTCTTTGATTGCCTTGATGCACTGGTCATAGTTCGCGCCCATCGCGATCTGCGCGACGTAGACGTAGCCGTACGACATAGCCATCAGCGCAAGGTCTTTCTTCTTGATCGGCTTACCGCTTGCAGCGAACTTGGCAATTGCGCCTGTGTTCGTAGCCTTGGAAGCCTGACCGCCCGTGTTGGAGTAAACCTCGGTGTCGAATACCATGACGTTGACGTCTGCGCCGGAAGCGAGTACGTGGTCAAGACCGCCGTAACCGATGTCGTATGCCCAACCGTCGCCGCCGAAGATCCACTGGCTCTTCTTGACGAGGTGTTCTTGATTGTTCAGGATGAACTCACGCGCTTCTTTGACCTTGTCGCAAGTGCAGACCTTCATGGCCTCAACCAACTTGGCCGATGCGCACTTGGACTTGTCGCCGTCATACATAGCGTCGAGCCAGTTCTTGGCTGCTTCAGAGCACGAGCCGCAACCCACTTCGGCGATCTGCTTCGCGTACTGCGCCAGACGCTCGCGCTGCTGCTCTACTGCGAGGTACATGCCGAAACCAAACTCTGCGTTGTCCTCAAACAGCGAGTTTGCCCAAGTCGGACCCTTGCCACACTTGTCTTTGCAGTACGGTGTAGCGGGCGCGGAGTTACCCCAAATCGACGAGCAACCTGTCGCGTTGGCGATATACATGCGGTCGCCGTACAGCTGCGTGACGAGCTTGGCGTACGGCGTCTCGCCGCAACCTGCACACGCACCGCTGTACTCGAGGTACGGGAACTTGAACTGCGAAGCCATCACGTCAGCCTTGACCTCGGACGTATCCTTCTCGGGTACATTCTGTAGATAGTCGTACACGTCCTGCTGATCCATCTGGGTCTCGATGGGCTTCATGACGAGCGCCTTCTCTTTGGCCGGGCAGACCTGTGCGCAGTTGCCGCAACCTGTGCAGTCGAGCGGCGTGATGCCCATGACGAACTTATAGTCTGCAATCGCCTTGAGCTTGGGCTGCAAGAACTTCTTGCCAGCCGGAGCCGCGTCGAACTCCGCGTCTGTGAGCAGATACGGGCGGATGACGGCGTGCGGGCAGACGTATGCGCAACGGTTGCAGTTGATGCAATTTTCAGGGATCCACTCGGGTACGTCGACCGCGATGCCGCGCTTCTCATACTGCGACGTGCCAGCCGGGAACGAACCGTCCGCGATGTCCACGAATGTGGATACGGGCAGTGTGTCACCCTTCATACCGTTGATGACGTCGACAACGTTGCGGATGAACGCAGGGCGATCCGTGTCTGCACCCGTATGGCTATCTGTAGCGTTTGCCCAATCTGCGGGTACGTCTACTTTGATCAGCGCGTCTACGCCCTTGTCGACAGCCGTATTGTTCATGTTGACGATTGCATCGCCGCGACGGCCGTACGACTTCTTGATCGCGTCTTTCATATAGCCGACAGCCTGCTCGATCGGAATGATATTCGCGAGCTTGAAGAATGCCGACTGCATGATCGTGTTGATGCGTCCGCCGAGTCCGACGTCGCGCGCAATGGCTACCGCGTCGATGATGTAGAACGAAACGTTCTTCGTAGCGAGGTCGCGCTTCTGCTTGGCCGTGAGGTGCTTGCCAACTTCTTCCGCCGAATACGGGCAGTTGAGCAGGAACGTACCGCCGGGCTTGATGTCGCTCGTCATGTCATACTTGTCGAGGTACGACGGATTGTGGCAGGCGACGAAGTCGGCCTTGCTGACGAGGTACGTCGATTTGATGGGCTTGTCGCCGAAACGCAGGTGCGAAACCGTGATACCACCCGACTTCTTGGAGTCGTACGCAAAGTATGCCTGTACGTACTTGTCCGTGTTGTCGCCGATGATCTTGATCGAGTTCTTATTTGCACCGACGGTACCGTCAGAGCCTAAGCCCCAGAACTTGCACGAAACTGTACCTTCAGCCGTCGTATCGATGTCCGCGCCGTACGGCAGCGACAGGTGTGTCACGTCGTCAACGATGGAGATCGTGCAGTACTTCTTGGGTGTAGCCGCCTTCATGTTGTCGAACAGCGACAGGATGTGCGACGGAACGGTATCCTTGGAGGACAGACCGTAGCGGCACGCGAGCAGCTCGGGTGCCGCGATGTTGGCATACGCCGCGCAGACGTCCTCGAACAGCGGTTCGCCGATGGAACCCGGCTCCTTGGTGCGATCCATGATCGTGACACGCTTCGCCGTCTTGGGTACTGCGGCTAAGAATGCGTCGGTTACAAACGGGCGGTACAGACGCACTTTGATTAAGCCAACTTTTTCACCCTTGGCGACCAAGTGGTCGATGACCTCTTCGATCGTGTCGCAGACGCTGCCCATTGCGACGAGCACGTGCTCGGCGTCAGGTGCGCCGTAGTAGTCGAACAGGTTGTACTTGCGGCCTGTGACCTCGCCGATCTTGTCCATGTACTCCTGCACAACAGCGGGTAACGCGTTGTACACGGGGTTGGACGCTTCACGCGCCTGGAAGAAGATGTCAGGGTTCTGTGCCGAACCGCGTGTGAGCGGGCGGTCGGGGTTCAGCGACTTCGCGCGGAACTTGGCGAGCGCCTCTTTGTCAAGCAGCTTATCGAGATCAGCGTAGTCAATCGTATCGATCTTCTGCACTTCGGAAGAGGTGCGGAAACCGTCAAAGAAATGCAGGAACGGCAGACTGCCCTTGATCGAAGCAAGGTGTGCAACAGCCGACAGATCCATGATCTCCTGTACATTCGTCGATGCGAGCATCGCGAAACCCGTCTGGCGGCACGCCATAACGTCGGAGTGATCACCGAATATGGACAGCGCGTGCGCGGCGACAGTGCGCGCCGATACGTGGAACACGCCGGGCAACTGTTCGCCTGCAATCTTGTACATATTAGGGATCATGAGCAACAAGCCCTGCGACGCGGTATACGTCGACGACAGTGCGCCGGCCTGTAACGCGCCATGTACGACGCCTGCGGCGCCGGCCTCGGACTGCATCTCGACAACGCGTACGACCTGATCGAACAGGTTCTTACGTCCCGCCGCCGCGTATGCGTCTACTTCCTCTGCCATCGTCGACGACGGCGTGATGGGGTAGATGCCCGCTACGTCGGTAAACGCGTAAGCCACGTGAGCGACCGCCGCGTTGCCGTCCATTGTCTTTTTTGCCATACAAAATCCTCCGTATACAATTACATACTATTAATTAACGACCAGTCCATAGGCCAAAGGCCAAAGTCGCAAGGCGCGTAGTACGCGCCGCCCTCGGTCTATGGAGTATGGATACAAGTTTATGTCTATATTATACCACACGTCCGCGACGTTGGCAAGTCGCGTTATTCAGCACATCATTGGGTCAGCGATACACGAGGCGAGTCTCAGGTTGCTTTTGCCACTCCACACTCATTCCACCTTCCTCGCCCACACAACATCCCAACCTTGCTGACCCGTAAACGGTGCGCGATTACAGTCGCCGTATTCCTGTTCGATCACAAACCCCGCACCTTTGAGCCAGCCATGTACTTCCTCGCGTGTACAGACATATTTATGTCCATGCGTAGGCATGATGTACTGGACGCCGTCCGGCATAGTCAGTTCGATATGGTTCGCCCATACGGCGATGCGCGTAACAGGATTATACAGCCCGCCGCAAGAGTACGTCTGTCCAAATACGCCCGTATCGTCCGTCCCGCTATACCAACTGCGAGTGAGCGAACCCTCTCTGACAAATACATCTTCGGGCTTTGGATAATGGTCAAACGCGAGGAAGAAGTGTCCGCCGACCTTTAGCGCGTCTGCGGCCTTTTGTATAAAGAGTTGCTGCGCCGCTTTATCGTCGTCGCGATGTTCTATATTCATCAGTGTATTACAGCCGAGTACCACCACGTCGTAGGCGCTGCCCCAATCGGTGGTAAGCGCGTCCGCGAGCGTATATCGAATATTGGTAAGCCCTTTTGCTTTAGCGGGGATTCGCGCGAGCATACCTGCATCCGCATCTATGCCCACCACATTATGTCCTGCCTCGGCAAGCGGCACGAGTACGCGCCCGCTGCCGCAACATACCTCGAAAACAGTACGCGGCGTATCGCCGATGAGTGCAAGCAGCAATCTCGTATCGTCGGATCCATGCTCGTATTGGTCGTAAATACAACCCCACCAGTGTCTACAGATATGCGAGATGAACTCATGTTTCGTCATCTCAAAATTTACCATGGACTGCGGCACACCCAATTGGTCTGTCCACGCGTCAATTTGTTCTCCCACGTTGCGGAAACCGAGCTTCTTTTCGTATACATGCTGGGCGCGTTTATTATTCATATTGGTATCAAGAATCATCTTCTCATACCCATACTGCCCGAATAAAGCGCCGATTAACATGCTTAAAAGTTTTGTGCCGTATCCTTTTTCCTGCATGGTAAAGTCGCAGATCTTAATGCCAAGCTCCGCAGTCTTGTTTCCCACATCGCGGTAATTCATCTCTCCGACGGGCACGCCGTCGACCTCGATCATCAATCGGCGGTGGGTTTCGTCGGTGTCTGTTTCAAGCGACGCTGCAATTTCCTCATCGGTTACGGAAATCCCAAGCGGAAACCCCGCGTGCGCCATGACCTTGCCGTCTCTCCACCAGTTGCCCAGTAAAGAAGCATCATCTGCTGTTGCGTTGCGGATCGTTAAGTTTTCGTGCTGGATTAGCATACAAATCCTCCGTATCGCAGGAGGGTTAAAGTATAGTCGCCCCCCTGCCTCTATGGGTTACATATACTGTGTACGTCATGTATATCAATCCTTTCGTTTTAAGTTGGGTACGCAGATTGTGCGTATGAGATATTATACATGATGTTGAAGGAATACGCAAGCGAGAAAAATTCGGGCCAAACCCCTTGCATTCCCTCGCCCGATATGTTATACTACACGCACATAGGAGAATCACCATGTACACAGGCCACATTTGGCAGTCCAATACACTGCCCTGCTCCGTTATGTTTACATCGGCGAACGCCGTAGCGGAGCTGAATCGGATACGTTCATGTTCGTCGGTAATATGGCAGCGGCATAGCGCACGCTATGTTTATTAAGTGATGTCATTTATCGGCGTACCATAATCGGCGTACTATAGATGAAGCATAAGGCTGCGGGCACGTCTGCGGCCTTATGCATGTGTCGGGGGATGATCCCATCACGAGCGGAAGGCGCATTGCCTTCCGCTATTTTATTTGGAGGAATTATTATGACTGGAAACACAGGCAACTACGCACAG
>CAYPOE010000139.1:0-6569 GCA_964412285.1 uncultured Eubacteriales bacterium
CGAACGCAATGCTCATTTTACGCCTTGACAAATCATATATATTGTGTATAATAAATATATACAATATGCTTAATTGAATATGAATCATTCGAGCAAGGGCAGCGCAAAGGAAGTGACAGCCATCGACATCATCATCAGCAACGCAGGCAACATACCGATATACGAACAGATCGTATCACAGTTCAAGGGCATGATCCTATCGGGTACATTGCGCGAGGGCGACGCACTGCCGTCCATGCGCGTACTGGCCAAGGAACTACGCATCAGCGTCATCACGACTAAGCGCGCGTACGAGGATCTCGAACGCGACGGATTTATCGTATCGATCACGGGCAAGGGCAGCTTTGTCGCGAGCAAGAATCTCGACTTTGTACGGGAGGAACGTTTGAAGAACATAGCGGAACATATGCAAAAGGTTTGCGAGATCGCCATCGAGTGTGGCCTCTCGCTCGACGAGTTATTGGATATATTACGTACGATTTATGGGGGTGAATGAATATGGACGCAATCACAGTCAGGGGCGCGACCAAGCGCTATAAGGATTTCACATTGGATAACGTGAGTTTCACAGTGCCGAATGGCATCATCATGGGATTCATCGGCGAGAACGGCGCAGGCAAGTCGACGACGATCAACCTGATGCTCGACCTAATCAAACGCGACAGCGGCGAAATCACCGTGCTCGGACAAGACGCGCGCGGCGGACTCGACAAGGTCAAAGAACACATCGGCGTCGTCATGGACGAGTGCTGCTTCTCCGATGTACTCACGGCGCGACAGGTATCCAACATCCTGCGGCGCGTGTACAAGACGTGGGACAACAACGCATTCCACGATTACCTCAAACGATTCGATCTGCCGCCGACCAAGAACATCGGCGCGTACTCCAAGGGCATGAAGATGAAGCTGTCGATCGCCGTCGCACTGTCGCACGACAGCAAACTGCTCGTACTCGACGAGGCGACGAGCGGACTCGACCCCATCGTACGCGATGAGATCCTCGACATACTCGCACAGTTTACGCTCGACGAGTCTCGCGCGATCCTGTTGTCGTCGCACATCCTCAGCGACCTCGAAAAGATCTGCGACTGCATCACGTTTATCCATAAGGGCAAGGTCGTGTTCACCTCGCCCAAAGACGAACTGCTCGATACGTACGGCGTGCTTCGATGCTCGAACAGTGAGTTTGAAGCCGTCGACAGAGCCAACGTGATCGGCGTACGGCGCAACGCGTTCGGCGTGGAGGCATTGGTCAAGCGCGGCGCGCGATACAATGGCCTCGTCGAGAAGGCCAGCGTTGAAGATATTATGCTCTATCACATCAAGGAGGGCGTCGCGCTATGATCGGCTTAATTTATAAAGACCTACTTACGTTAAGAAAGCAAGCGGTATTCTTCATCTTATTCATCGGCGTATTCGCCGTATTTGCCGTCGTAGGTGATAACGGCGTGATCTTTGGCGGTATCATCACGATGCTCGCCGCGACACTCCCACTCACAGCGCTCTCGTACGACGAAAAAGCCAAATGGGACAAGTACGCGGTTACGATGCCTATTCGTCGGCGTGACATCGTGTTGTCCAAGTATGTGCTCGGCTTCTTGCTGTTGTTGTGCGCGTGCATCATCAACATGACCGCAGGATACCTGATAGGGCAAAACGACTGGTACGATACACTCATCTTGGCATTGGTGCTACTTGGCGTAGGTCTCCTGATGATGTCCGCCATCCTGCCCGTCTCATTCAAGTTTGGCGTAGAGCGCGCACGCATGGGGATATTCATCGTTCCTGTATTGGGCGCAGGATTGGCGTATTGGATCGCGAGCAGTGATCAACCTACACTGATTGTAAACCAATACGTGGATGTCGTACCTTATGCCGCCGCCATCCTCATGATCATCATCTGTTGGGTATCTCTGTCAATGTCGACGCGCATATACGAACGCAAAGAGCTGAACTGATCAAGTATGTCACGTGGCTTGTGTAATCCCGAAAAAAATGGTATAATAGATATATACAGCGGCAGCGTCGCATAGGCGACTTGACCGCATATAAAGAAGGAGAACACACATGCCATTAGTTACATCAACTGAGATGTTCAAGAAGGCGTACGAGGGCGGCTACGCCATCGGCGCATTCAACGTCAACAACATGGAGATCATCCAGGGCATCACCGAGGCCGCCATGGAAGAGAAATCTCCGCTTATCCTTCAGGTATCCGCCGGCGCGCGCAAGTACGCCAAGCCCACGTACCTGACCAAGCTCGTCGAAGCGGCCATCATCGACACCGGACTGCCCATCTGCCTCCACCTCGACCACGGCGGTGCAGGCAAGGATCCCGACGGCGCATTTGAAGAGGTCTGCTCCTGCGTAGACGGCGGTTTCACATCGGTCATGATCGACGGTTCGCACTACTCGCTCGAAGAGAACATCAAACTGACCAAACGCTGCGTCGAGTACGCGCACGCCAAGGGCGTCGTCGTCGAGGCGGAGCTGGGTCGTTTGGCGGGCGTAGAGGATGACGTCAACGTATCGGCCGAAGATTCGTCGTACACGCGTCCCGAAGAGGTCGAAGAGTTCGTAAGCAAGACTGGCGTCGACTCGCTCGCAATCGCCATCGGTACGTCGCACGGCGCGTTCAAATTCAAGGGCGAAGCGAAGCTGCGTTTCGACATCCTTGAGGAAGTCGCACGCCGTCTGCCCGGATTCCCCATCGTACTACACGGCGCGTCGAGCGTCGTACCTGAGTTCGTCGACAAGATCAACAAGTACGGCGGCCAGATGCCCGGCGCGGCGGGCGTACCCGAGGATATGCTGCGCAAGGCCGCAAGCATGGCCGTCTGCAAGATCAACATCGATTCCGACCTGCGTCTCGGCATGACAGCGGCGATTCGTGAGCATTTTGCAACGCATCCCGAACACTTCGATCCGCGCCAGTATTTGACGCCCGCCCGCAATGCGATCCGCGAGACGGTCAAGCACAAGCTCGTACACGTACTGGGCAGCAATAACAAGATCTAAGGTATTGGGTTTTCGCAGGATGTAAGTGATATGTAAACAAGTACGACGTTTTTGCAAGTACAAGCACAAACAACTCCCGTGTTGGAGAGAACAGCTCTACCACTGCGTCATACCCATTGCAGCCGTCAGCGTCAACTGACGGCTGCTACATTGTATCATAAACTGTACAACGTTTGTCAGAGAATCGATCTATTTTGCATGAAAAATCCTATTCGCCTATTCATCGAGTCTGCAAAGACGTTGCGTAGGTTGCGTACTGTCACATGGTGTGGACTGTTGCTTGCCATCGCCGTCGTATGTGAACAGTTCATCTTCACGCCGACGCAATTCCTCAAGATTACACTGTCGACGTATCCCAAGGTCATAGCGGCCGCACTGTTCGGTCCCATACCCGGCGCATTGGTCTACGGCATGACCGATGTCATCTCGGTCATGACCAACAATAAAGGCCCATATTTCCCGGGTTTTACGCTCACAGCCGTGCTGGCGGGATTCATCTACGGTTACGCATTCTGGCAACAAAAGCCGAACATATGGCGCGTCGCGATAACAGTGGCCGTCGTTGCCGTATTCTGCAACATAACGCTCAACACGATATGGATTACTCTGTTGTACGGTACGCCGCTTCAAACGATACTGCTGCCGCGTACACTATTGTATACAGGTACAGCCGCCGCCGATACCATCATCGTTACGC
Source organism: uncultured Eubacteriales bacterium (assembly GCA_964412285.1). Taxonomy (GTDB): domain Bacteria; phylum Bacillota; class Clostridia; order Monoglobales; family CAYZNM01; genus CAYZNM01. The sequence goes on from CAYPOE010000139.1 coordinate 3,716, forward strand.
TGCTGTGGCGTGGGTTATACGCGGCGTTGCCCGAAATGCACAAGTGATTGCGCTGCATCATTACAGCGTTGTCGCGTCTGCATCAATACGCCGCGCCTCTTGACAAGGAAACCATCAACCCAAAAAGCACCTCGGTATATATATGCAGACGCGAGGTGCTTGCGGGCTTATGCTTTGCGAACCTTCGGCATAGCTGTTATCATCTATCGCCTGATGAGGCTTTGAGGGTAAGTGTTCTCTTGAAAAATCCGCTACTCCCACTTCACCTCAAAACTGCCGCTATGATCTTCTGCCTCAAATCGTATAGTATATTTTCCTGCGCCGTCGGCTTTGACTTCAAATGATGAAGTAGAGAGTTCGTCGCTGTCGTATATTGATGTCCCGTTCTCATCCTCAATACTTAAACCTAATGTACCTGAATTGGTTACTATATCAATGGTAAAAGTATGTTCTCCTTCGCCGGATAATTTTATTGTGCAATCTCTGGAGCCATTGAATTTCTGATAACTTATTTTCCAATAGTCGCCGGTTTTCGTTTCGTAAGACATAAAAAGGCATCCGGATAAACAAGATAGTATAATAGCCATTGCTGCAATTGCTGAGATAACTTTTTTCACGTTCCATTCCTCCGTTGATAGATTGGTTTTGTGTTTATTTTGATTACTCTGCATTACCAAATGCTCATAAATACTCATATACGAACAAACTTATGTGGTGTTTTATATCCAAAACATCCAGAGTTGCCAGTAAATTATATTAAATGTCAGAATTAGTCCCACAACACCGCTCGTGATCAAGCCGATCTTTTGCTTTTTTGTCAAATCAAGCGATTTCCATTTCATTGCGAGAACGATAGCATAAGCGACAGGTATAAACCCCAGCAAAATAAAGCATACCCCGCTTATTATAAATGATATGGGCGTCTGTATACCAGAGAGAAGTACCAGTAAATTCACCGCCGTAAGTATAATTGAACCACATAGAATCAGCCGCCAAGCATTCAATGGAGTTTTTCTCTTTCTAATCAGGCGGATGAAAGCAATTATAAAATAAACGAGGCTGTAAAGAACAGCAATAATGAGCAAAACAAGTGCAAGAATGCCAATAATAAACAATACAAAACTCTCGCGCTGGTAATCAAAAACGAAACCGTTGAGGGCTTGAACATTTCCGTTTATATCATAATCTGCAAAGAATAATTCTCTGTCATTGTTAGAGTAAGATAAAAACATTCCAGGGCGTATCTGCACAAAGGCTTCGTCATTCTGGGAGATGCTAAAATAACTAAGAAATCCGATTACCTTTTGCATTCCGACTATAAAGCTACGCGTTTTTCTATAAACACCTGTTACAGAAGCAGGGCAACCTTCGCCGGCATTCAACTCAATCGTGCCAAATAGCTCCTCGAATAGTTCCTTGTTATAGTGTATTTCATGGTCTTGGTTGGTCATGACAACCATTCCAAAACCTCTGTCTAAGTCGATGAGCAGATTGGATGAACAGCCAATCGTGTGACCCGCATGACCCGCTGTATTGCCTGCCAAAATTGGTGAGGTTAACATACCGTGTCGATTTCTTGGCGTTCCATCGGGATAATGATTGGTGGGTTCATAAAATGTAGCTAGTGTTTCAGGTTTGTCAAACAATACTGTATCACCATTGCCGTCGGGGAGCAATGCCTGGCCAAACGCCAAATAGTCCGAGATTGTGCCGACTGCGGCGCCGGCAGGATAGCTCTGAATATAATAGTCCGCTTTTCCAATGGGATTGTTGTTTATGTCGTAGCAGTACAGCTTTTGACGCTGATTCTGTACCCATGGATTATCTGACCAATCGGGCTTTATTGCAGTATGTTCCATGCCTATGGGTGCAAAAATATTTTTGCTGACGTATTCATAAAACAATTCACCCGAAACACACTCGACAATATATCCAGCAAGGGCTGCGCCGAAATTGCTGTAAGCGACAGTTTCTCCGGGCCTGTAAACCTGCGCCGGTTCTAATGTCTTTAGAGAATCCTCGAGCGTTTTTATTTTGTCGACGCCGTTCGCAAATAAGCCCATAATAGATTCCTGCCATCCGCCTGTGTGATTCATCAGATGTATTAACGTGATTTTATCGTCATACTTCAACTTCGTGAGAAATCCTTTGGGCAGATATGTACGAATATCGGCGTTTAAATCAAGTTTACCCTGTTCTGCCAATTGCATAACACTCACCCAAACGAATAGCTTGGAAGATGAACCCCATTCAATCACGGTATCTGCATCGTTTAGCACCTTTTCTTCGATATTCGCATAGCCGTAGGATTTTTCAAAAAGAACGCTGTCCTTGGTGAATACCCCGATGGACACAGCCGCTGTTGTATCCTTGTGCTCCTCGACGTAAGCATCGACGATTTGCTCAAGCTGTTTCTCGGATAAGCCCGACGGCAGTTGGGCAGCAAAGACTGTTATGCTTGAGCATAACACAAGTACAGTTAAAATCATGGATATAGCAATACCTTTTATTACTTTCATTTTTGTGCCTCCAAAAATTTAATACATATTATTGCAATAATCAAGCTTGCCAATTTGTTGAGGGCAAGCTTGATTTATGATGCAGGTACGTTATTTGAATTTTACAGCGGTACCGTAAGCCATAACCTCAGAAGCCGTATCCATAATTGAGGAAGTCGCATAACGAACACCAACGACTGCATCTGCCCCCATGTCTTTCGCTTCCCGTATCATACGTTCGGTTGCGGTTCTGCGGGCTTCTTTCAATAGGTCAGTATATTCCTGTATTTCACCGCCAACGATGGTTTTCAAACCTGCCATGATGTCCTTGCCGATATGTTTTGCTTGAACAACGT
>CAYPOE010000140.1:0-6483 GCA_964412285.1 uncultured Eubacteriales bacterium
CTATACGCGGCTCAACTTCTCACTGCTGCTCATATCGGCATTCTTAATTGTAAATTTTTTACAGGAATCCCGCTCACAGCGACTCGACCTCACGTCGGCGATGCTCACGTCGCGCGACAAACTGCGTCGCGGCGCGATGGGCGCGGCGGGCGTCGCGGTATACGCAGGCGAGGACGCGCGGCGCGTGCTGCGACGATTCACGCTCGAACGTTACCACATCATCCATATCATCGGAGACGACGGCGCACTGCTCCGCACAGTCAGCGAATCCGACTATCTGCGCGCGCTCACCAACGCACCGCCCTACGCAAAAGTGCGCGACATCCTGCATGGCGTCGCTGGCATTGCGCGATAATATTCCCTGTATCGCGCGACGCCATCGAGGGCAACATACTATCGTGCCGATGAGCGTATGACGAATACAGCGTACGCGAAAAAACCGAAAGGTTGCGGTACATCACAAGGGTGTTAACCCAGATGAATACAAACATGGATAAACCAAAACAGCCCAATAAGGCCTATCGAACCCACGCGATCTTTACCCCCAAGAAAAAGACGAAAGTCACACACATTACGATCCCCACAGAGGAAGGCGTAATACGGGCAAGAGAGTTCGTGGACGATGAGAATAAGCAATAGCAGATATCAGCAATCCCCCTTCAAGCAATGCAAGCAACACCAACAATCAGGAAACACCCAAAGGCCATACACCTTTGGGTGTTTTCATGCATTGATTTTATCCTTTATAACTACTTATAAATTTTAGGGCTTCACAACTTCTGCGCCTCGCGTATGACGGCGTTCCACGTGGCGGGACCGATGATGCCGTCGGCCGTGAGTCCGAACAGTCGTTGGAAGTTCTTGACCGCCGATTCGGTCAGCGGGCCGAAGAGTCCGACGGCTTCGACGACGGGGATCGCCGTGTACTTCTTGGCGAGCCTATTGAGCAATTGCTGCATATACTGCACGTTGGCGTTGTTGTCGCCGCGACGCAACGCCTTACCCGGATACGGGCGCACCTCGATGCCCCCGCCTGTACCGCCGCCACCCGTGCCGCCCCCGGAGCCGCTGCCGAACAGTCGGTCGTACTCGTTGACGAGCGCCGTCCACGTCGCGGGGCCGATGATGCCGTCGGGTACGAGTCCGAACAACCGTTGGAACGTCACGACGGCGTTGAACGTCGCGGGGCCGAACGCGCCGTCGGCCGTGAGCTTGGGAATCGATATGTAGCGCGTACTCAGCGCGTTGAGGTACTCCTGCACGAGTTTGACGTTGTCGCCGCGCGAACCCTGCTTGAGCGGCGCGCCCGGGTACGGCGGTTTGCCTCCCGATGGCGGCGTGGGGGGCGTGGGGGGCGGTGGCTCGGGCGTGGGCGGCGGCGTCGGTGGCAGCGGTGCGGAAGTATCGCCGCTGTTTTGCACCAAACCGCGGTATACGTCGAACAGCTTATTCCACGTCGTAGGCCCTACGATGCCATCGGCTGTGAGTCCAAACAATCCCTGGAACGCCTTGACAGCCTGCAACGTATCGTTGCCGAATGTGCCGCTCTCGGCGACGGATGGGATGCCGGGGTAGTAGATGCCGATGTAGTTGAGCAGATACTGCAACTCTTTGACAGGCAAGCCCGACGCGCCAAAGCGTAACACCGCCGTCGGTACGTTACCGATCACGACGTCCTCGATGGCTTCACTGTCGAGTTCGGCGAGTTTCTTGACCGCCGCGTAGAGGAAGCTGATCTTGTTCCAAGTCGCGCGGTCGACGACGCCCGTCACGGGCAGCGAGAACACCTGCTGGAACGCGCGTACAGCCGCGCGCGTATCCTCGCCGTACACGCCGTTGACGTTGGCGATTGCGGGGATGAGTGGGAAGTTCTGGCGGATGCGGTTGAGCTGCGTCTGGATCGTCTTGGTGTAGACCGAATTGTCGCCCACTGTCAAGGGCGCGCCCGGATAGCTCTCCTGTATGCCGCGGATGTTGTCGGTCGATAGGATGTTCACGTTGCCGTAGTAGTAGCGCAGGATCTCGAGCGGCGTACGCCCGGCCTCCGCGAGCGGCACTGTGCCCCACTGCTTGAGGCCGTTGCAGGTCGCCGATGTGCCGTTGCAGTATTCCGCAAAAAACGGCGCTTTGCTGTTGCCCTTTTGGATATACGTATTGAAGATGTCGTCGGCGATGCGCGACACGCTGTCGAAGATGTTGCGCCCGTAGACGAACGCCTGATCGTAGCGCGTGGAATTCGTGATGTCGAACGGGTAGCCGCGCGAACGGTACCATTCGGTGTAGACACGGTTGAGTACGAGACTGATCTGCGCGTGCATGTTGGCGTAGAGCGCCGACTCCGGCCACGTCGGGTAAATCTCACTCGATGCAACATTCTTGACGTAATCGATGAATGGCACGGTCACGTTGGCCGCCGCCGAATCCGGCGTGCCGAGATGCACCGTGATGAACTCCGGGATGTAGACCTCGCGCGCGATGCGCCCCTTACCCTCGGGGATCTCCTCCTCGGGCGGGGGGACGGGCGACTCCTGCGTGATCAACGCCGACGGCGGTATGTTGACTTCGACGTATTCGACGCGGGTACGCGCGAGCGACTGACTCTCGGTTTCGGGCAGCAGCGTGACGTTTTGGATCGACTCTATGCCGTCGAACACCTGCACGTCGTTGATACGCACGGGTGTGAACCCGGGCTTGGTGACCAACACATCATATGTACTGTACGCGACGCGACCCGGTTCCAACGTATTCGACACATCGGGCGCGTCGAGTGTGACGGGCGAGGTCTCGCCGACGACATTGGTCTCGAGTGTGTAGAGCATCTCGCCGTTGCGCGCTACCTCGACGATGGCGTCGGGTACGGGCAATGCCCCGCCCGCCGTCGTCGCAAATACCATCAATGTTCCTTGACCCATGTGATAATCAACTCCTTATGTAATATGATCCTGTTGTAGTATATGCCATGTGTCGCGTATGCGTGAAACGCGTAGCGCAGGATCGTGCAGGATGGCGCAGGATGGCGCAGGATCGTATAGAAAAAATATCGTACATCCGATCAATTTCCTATTGACCACTGCGGTCGATTGTGCTATACTATGCGTATAGACCAGAGTGGTCAATTGTAGGAGGCATTGCAGGAATATGTACGAAAACTTTCTAAACATCGACGCCGAGAAGCGCGATCGCGTGATCGGCGCAGCCATGCGCGAGTTCGCCGAAAAAGGCTACAAACGCGCGTCGACCAACGTCATCGTCAAGGAAGCGGGGATCTCCAAGGGCGCGCTGTTCCACTACTTCACGTCCAAACGCGAGCTGTTCGAGTTTCTGTACAGCCACAACCTCTCGATCTATCTCGACGACATCGAGCCGCGACTGTGCGAGCTGCCGTCCGACGTGATTGCGCGGTGGAGTGCGTACGCCATGCTCAAACTCGACGTCGCCGCGCGGTACCCGCTGATCTTCGAGTTCATGTTCGCCGCGTATCGAGACGACGATCCCGACGTGCAGGCATTTATGCAACAGTCGCGGGAGGGGTTTGTCGAGGGATTCATGCAGCGGCTCTACGACGGGATCGATCTGTCGATGTTCAAAGAAGGCGTCGACGTACAACGCGCACTCGACGTGATCCAGTGGACGCTCGAAGGGTTCGCGCGGCGCATACAAGACGCGTGGCCGACCGGCGCAGTGCGCGACGAGTCGTACATGCGAACGGTGTTGGAGCAGAATGACGCGTACCTCGCAATATTGAGGCGAGCATTCTACAAGGAGGAATGGATATGATAGCAGTACAGGGTATGACCTTGCAGTATCCGAGCGGTAAAGGTGTGTTTAACCTCGACTTCACCATAGGAGAGGGCGAAGTCGCGGGCTACCTCGGCCCCAACGGCGCAGGTAAGACGACGACGATCCGCACGCTCATGGGTTTCATGAAACCCGACGGCGGTCGCTGCACGATCGGCGGCAAGGACTGTTGGAACGACGCGCCGTCGATCATGCGCACACTCGGGTACATACCTGGCGAGATTGCGTTCATCGAGGGCATGGTGGGGCACGAGTACCTGTCGTTCATCGGCGACATGCGCGGCGACAGATCCACGGCGCGGCAGAAGCAGCTCTGCGACAGGTTCGAGTTCGATCCCAAGGGCAGCATCAAGAAGTTCAGCAAGGGTATGAAGCAGAAACTTGGCATCATCGCGGCGTTCATGCACGATCCCGACGTACTCATCCTCGACGAGCCGACGTCGGGTCTCGACCCGCTCATGCAGAACCGCTTCGTCGAACTCGTACTCGAGGAGAAACGGAAGGGCAAGACGATCCTCATGTCGAGCCACATGTTTGAAGAGATCGAGCGTACCTGCAACAACGTGCTGATCATCAAGGACGGCAAACTCGTCGCCAAGTCCGACATCGTCACGCTCAAAGGCAGCCAGCGCAAGGGCTACATCGTGCAGTGTACCGACATCGCGGGACTGGTCAACACATTGCGGTCGGCCAAGTTGCAGGCGTCTCTGCTGCCCGACGGCGGAGTCGAGGTCTACGTCATGGGCGGGGAGATCGATGTGTTCACCAAGGCGCTCGCACGGTTCACCGTCACGGCGCTCGACGGCAAGGCACAGACGCTCGAGGACGTGTTCATGCATCACTATAGCAAGGGAGGCCAATCATGAGTATCGCATTATTCAAGGCTACGGCCAAAAAGAACTGGTTGCTCGCGCTGATCTTCTTCGGCGTACTCACGATGTATTCGGGCGTCATGATCTCGATGTACAATCCCGCCGATATGGAGAAGCTCATGAGTATGTTCGAGCTGTTCCCACCCGAGATCATGAAAGCGCTGGGGTTTGCCGAAGCATTCACCGACATCACGGGCTACCTCGCGAGCTGGCTCTACGGCCTCTTGATGATCGGCTTCCCCATGGTCTACAGCATCTTGCTCGGCAACCGCCTCGTCGCCAAGTCCGTCGACAGCGGCTCGATGGCGTGTCTGCTCGCGACGCCCAACTCGCGCGTCAAGATCATCCTCACCAAGTACATCTATGCCGTACTCTCGATCGTCGCCATACTCGGACTGCTGTTCGCCGTCAACGTCGGATTGTCGCAGGCGATGTTCCCGGGCGACATGGACGTCAGCGCATTCGCGCGGCTCAATCTGACCGTTATACTCGTCAACATCGTCGTGCTATCGATCGCATTCTTCTGCTCGTGCGTATTCACCGACGCGAAGTACGCAATGGGCTTCGGCGCAGGAATCCCGATTGCGTTCCTGCTGTTCAACATGCTCGGCGGCGCATCAGACAAAGCCGAGGTACTCAAGAATATTTCGATCTTCGGTTGGTATGACCCGATGAAGCTCGTGAACGGACAGAGTTACGCGGGCGTCAATGCCGCGTATATCGGCATCGTCGCCGTGCTGTTCGTCGGCAGTATCTGGATCTTCAAGCGCAAGCGTTTGCCGATCTGACGTACAAAAGCAGCCGCGCAGGTATGTGCCTGCGCGGCTGCATCGTACATATTCATATTCTGCTACTGCACCAACTTGACGAGCTTGCTCAAGAATACCAACTCCACACCCATCTCTTTGAACTCGGGCAGCATATCGCGAATCCCCTGCACCGTCGCACTGCCACCCTGCGCGCCGACGTGTCCGATGGCGATCGCGCTGCCGCACTTCTTGGCGAGTTCGGCAGCTTTGCGGAGTTGCTTCACGATGATGTCGTAGGATTTGCCGCCCTGCTCTAAGAAGATGTCGTTGGACGCAAACGGGATACCGACATCGGCGGCGACGGTCTTGCAGACCGACTTGCCGCTCGTGCGGCTATCCATGAAGTAGAGGTCATGCGACTGGAGTGTGTCCATGATGCGCGTCATGACGCGCGTGTCGGTCGAACCCAGCGTACCCATGTGGATGTTCGCACCGATGGCCTGGGGCAGATCCACGACGAAGGATTCGATGAGGTCGGCGATTTGGTCATCACCGTAGTCGACCTTGACGACGTGCGGGCCGACCCAATTGGGGTTGTCGACGCGCTGCGCCTGCAACGGGATGTGTATGATGACCTCTTTGTTGTGCTCAACGGCGGCCACCGCGTCGGCCTGCGAATGCTGGAGGCGCGGCATGATGGCACACGTGATCGGCGCATCGAGGTCGAAGAGTTCCTCGATGCCCGCGCGCGCGAGACCGAAGTCGTCGATGACGATCGCGAGTTTGGGCGCGGGTACAGGTGCAAGCATGTCGGCGTCACCCTTGGACACGTACGCGAGCGTACGTACGTATTGCAGCAGCTGCGATCCGATGAGCAGGATAAACGCGAGGATGCAGAGTGCGAGTACTGCGGCGAATACATATTGCAGACGTACGACGCCGTAAAAAATCCGCTTCTTCATAATAGATCAGACCTCACAGGTGGACTTGCTTGTGCTTGCTTATGTATATGAAGAAGTGGACAGGTTTATGTTGATTCACAACGCGCAGAAAAAGTGGAGGAT
>CAYPOE010000141.1:0-6437 GCA_964412285.1 uncultured Eubacteriales bacterium
TCATGGGCGACTCCGACAAGGCGCACTTGGAGCGGTTGGCCGCCGACGTCGACCACCTCATGCGCGAATATCAGACTATGGATCCGCGTATGGACGCGCTCAAAGCCGCCGTACTGAGTTGTATCAATCTGCGCGATGAAAACTATCAATTGGAACACGACCTATCCCACGTACGCGAGCAGCTCGCCGGTTACATAGCCGAGCTGTCCGTCATGAGCGAAACCCTCGAAAAGTTGCAGCGCGAAAACGCCGAACTCAACGAGTTGTTGGAGAATGCTTAATTGTCGCGCACTTCCTTGCCGTTCACAATATATGCATTGGCCGTACGTTCGACGCCGTCGTCTAATGCAGGCAATGCAAATCCAGGTTCACGCCGCCGTGCGGCCGCCGCGATGATGTGATCGGTGAGCTGTGGATTCTTAGGCAGCAACGGCCCGTGCAGATAGGTGCCGATGAGGTTTTTGTAAAGCACTCCCTCGGCGTCGCTCTCGTCGCGATTGCCGTACCCCCGTTCCACGACGCCGAACGGCTCGGCGTCGGTGTACGTACGCCCGTTGTGGTTGACAAAACCCGTAACGGGTATATCGCAGAGTCGGCTGCGCAATACGGTATCGCCAACCAAACGTCTGTTGTCCCATTCCGTATACATATCCAGTACGCCCAAACCATTCACACGCTGATCACCTGTCAGATAGTATCGTCCGAGTAGCGGGAATCCGCCACATACGGCGAGCAGTACGCCATTGCCCTCAACGTACGCACGTATGTCGTCCGCGTACGTGTGCAGCATATTGGCGGCAAGCGCCCCTTCGCGCACCGAACCGCCGCCAATATAGCATAGATCGGTCGTCGACAAATCGAGCGCACCGTCGCCATGATACGCATTGACGACCAACTTTATCCCGCGCCACTCGCAACGCTTACGCAATGCGATGATATTGCCGACGTCGGAGTGTAGGTTGAGCAGGCGCGGACAGACATGCGTGAGGTGCAGCGTCATGTTGACTCCTTGGCCTCGTCGTAGATGTCGTACGCGTCGTCGTACTGCTTGAAGCGCACCATGCCGTTGGCAATCTCGTCGATCGCGAGCGCGATGGCCTCGTCGACGTCGACCTTGGCGATGCCCAACTTGTCGCCCTCGTCGACAATCTGGCGCGCGCGCTTGGCAGTCGCGATCACCAACGAGTAGCGCGAGTTGACATGCTTGAGTAAATCAGATAAAGCGGGATAGATCATATGAGAAGAATGCTCCTTAATCCGAAAGTTTGTAGCCTGTGGCCAACAGGTGTCGCGACGACATGCGGCTCGCGCGGATCACGCACTCGATGTCGTCGACGGCCTGTTCGACCGTGTGGTTGGTGATGATGTAGTCATAGTGATTGATGTTGCGCATCTCCTGCTGTGCCTTTTGCAGACGGCGTTCAACAGTGTCTGCATCCTCGGTACCGCGCCCGGTCAGGCGTTCGCGCAGCACTGCCATACTCGGCGGTACGATAAAGATGAGCACGCAGGGCAGGTTGCGCTGTACGCGCAGGCCGCCAAACACTTCGATCTCGAGCAGCACGTCGTCGCCGTGCGACAGATGCTCGTTGATGGGTGCGAGCGGCGTACCGTAGCTGTTCTTGTCGTACTGCGCGTACTCAAGCAGTGCGTTGTCCTCGATGAGCTGCTCGAATCGCTGCTCGGATACAAAATGGTAATGCACGCCGTCCACCTCGTCGTAACGTGGCGCGCGGCTCGTGACGGATACCGACAGGAAGATTTCGGGGTGGCGGCGCAACAACTCCTTGCACACCGTCCCCTTGCCTACGCCTGACGGCCCCGATATGACTAACAGTAATCCCGACATACGCGTATCCTCTTGAATGCCGCCGATATCTTAGAAAAATACAGCGACATATCGTAACTTGTTCTGCTTACTCTTCTTCGTCGCCTACGATGCCCAAATCCGCCTCACCGCCGACGCGATTTCCGATGGTCGACGGTTGGTTGGCGCTGAGCACGATGTGGCCGCTGTCCATGACGATGACGGCCTTGGTCTTGCGCCCGCGTGACGCGTCGATGAGCATGTTGGACGCTTTGGCATCCGTGATGAGCCGCGTGACCGGTGAGCTTTCTGGACGCACCATGGCAATGATACGTTCCGCCGATATGAGATTGCCGTAACCTATACTGATTAAACGCATGGATAAGATGATCTGTAATCCGTGATTTATGGATCTCTGATGTATGATGATTGTGAAAGAAATGCCGTGATGCCTGAATGTTCCGTTTCGTTGATCGTATCTGTATAAAAGCCGTACGCGCCCTGCTCGCGGTAGCGCACGATCTCGGATACATCATTGAGTGTGTGCAGATAGACGAACACGTCGGCATCGTTGTAGTATTCAGCCGAAATATCCGTATACACGCCGTAGTAGATGCACACAACCTTGACGCCGTGCGCTTTACACCACGCCGCGATGTTCTCGTCGTCGTCCTCGGGCATCTGGTACAGCGTAAAGATAACCTCGGGAAATATGCCAAGTTGCGTCACCCACGTATAATTTTCATAACTGTACGCCTGTGGTATGACGCGGTCGACGGTATCCCCGAACGCGTCGACGATGCTGTCTATCGCAAACGCGTACTTGTCAGGTTCCGACTCCTTGGTATCTGTGATGAGGTAGGCGTCGGGATAACGCCGCAGCAAGTCTGCGAGGTCGTATACGGTGAGCGGCGTGAGTTTGCGCGAGATCGGCGTATCGAGGAAAGTCGCACTGTCGGGTGTAGGATAGATCTCGCTGTCATACTCCTGCAACAGGCGGTCGTACGTCCAGACCTCCCAGTCGTGGCGCGCGACCAATACACCATCGGCCGCGCGGATCAAGTCTACCTCAAATACGCGTGTGCCGCGCTCGTAGTTGTACTCGAACGCCTCGAGTGAATTGGTCGACACGACGCCGTCTACTGCGCCCATCGCGTGCGCGACAAGTTGGTGTTTGCGATACCACGGCACATAGGATTCGGCATCGGTGGATGGCGATACGACAACCGTCCCCGCACTACAGCCGTACAGCAACGCCATCATATACGATACAATGAGCGCAACATGTAACCGGGTGCGCATATTATACAGCCGCTATCCTTCTGTTAACGTCGTCGCGCATATCGAGGTACGCCTTTTCGTCGGCCATCGAGCGTGATATGTCGACGTCGCCGATATATGACTCTGCGAGTTTGACCACCGCGTCGTACCCGATGCGTTGTGCCAGGGTACGCAGGGCATTCAGATCCTGTAGGCCGTCGTAGAATACCTCCCAGCGTAGCGCATCAATCACGCCGTCGTCGGACGGATACACGACAAACGGGTCACCCGACGGGAACATGCCGCCTGCGTCCGTGACCTTGAACGGGTCGATCGGATGCTCGGACAGATGCGAGTTCCAGAAGTTATAGCCCCAGTGCAGAAAACCTGCGATGTTATGCTTAAATAGATGATAGCCTAATATGCGATTGCGTATACCGGGCATAGCCATGAAGCGGTTGGATACGCCCACATACTGTCCGCAACAGTAGTACGTCCAGAGGCCGTCGACGTGGTTCTCAAGGAATGGTGCAATATGGTTCGTAGCCGGGATCGGCAGCTTGACGACGCCCTTGGCGTAGAACTCGTACGACGACAGCGCATCCATGCACTTCGCGTCAGGTAACAGGCTGTGTGCAATGTCGGCGGCTCTCTCATACTGCTCGAGATGTTCAAGCGACGGTTCATCGGATACGTGGAAGTAGCAGCGTTCGTACACGCCGCGTTCAACCAAGTATGCGCGCAACTGTGGCAACAGTGCGGTTAAGAATGCTTGATAGGCGTCGCCTGTCGCGTCGGTATCCCAACCAAAGATGCGTCGAACCTCACCGCCAACTGTCGCCATGACCTTGGGCGCATGGTACGCGCCCCATTGCGTGAACAGATGACTCAGTTCAAAGTACGCTATACCGCACGCCGAAACCTCGTCGATCCAACGCCCGAGCAGCGTAAAGTCAAAGCTGTAACTGTCGCCGCGCTGGGTCACGCGTATGAGTTGGGTGGTCATGCGTTCGCCGCCGACCGCCGTGTCGAGCGGCGGCGTGAAGATGGGCGTGAGCACCATATTCATACCATGCGCGGCGGCGTTGCGCATGTACATGCGCAATACGTGCCAGAATCCTTCCGTAAACGGATCGACCTCGTACCACTTGCAGAGTCCGTCACAGTGCAGCCAATTCGTGAAAATCAGCTCCTGTGGCAACGGCTGCGCAGGTAGCACTTCCATCTCAAATGCATCACTCTGATGCGTTACACTACCGTCGGGCGACATAAATGTGATGGCGATATTATGTCTACCTACAGGCGCATTACGCACCGTGACCCAGATACCGCGCCAGTTATGCGGAGTCAACGTGATGCCGTCGTCGGTAATGGGATACAGCGGATCGGGAAACATGCCTGCCGCCCGGCGCAGCATATCGGCGTCGCTGTCGGCGTACGCGGCCAACGTCACGGGTACCAGTCCAATCTCGCGTATCGTCACGCAATCGGCGATGTCAGATTCCACGCCGACTCTGACGTGTCGCACAGGATGACCGTCGTACTTGTATACGACTTGGTATGCGTATACCTCGCCTTGCAACGCGGTACCGCTGCGGATCGGGTACCCGCACGGTTCGGCATCGGCGAAGATCGTGTATAACGAACTTTGCAGCTTGGTCGTCAGCATACTACTTCCTCACCGTCCAGAGGCCGTTGGTGTAGTCGGGTACAGCCACAGGCATAGAACCCGTCGCGATCGACTGCTCGGACAGCGCCGCAATCGTCAGCCACGTCGCCGCATCGTACGCATCGATGGGTACGGGCTTGCCATCCTGTATGGCTTCGACGAATGCACGGAGTACGAGGTAATCCATGCCGTCGTGACCGCCGCGGATCCCCGCCGACTTGTACCACTGCCAAAGCGGATGCTCGTATTTGTCCATGTACGGCGCAAACTCCTCCCAGTCATGCGTCCAACTGCCCGAGTATTGCGGCGTGACGCCCTCGATGAAGATCGTATGACCGTCTTCCATATAGATGCCCTTGGTACCCTGCACGCGCAGTCCGCGTGAGTACGGACGTGGCAGCGTCGTGTCGTGTGTGACAACGACGGTCTCGCCGTTGGCGCATTTGATGACGGTCGTGACGATGTCGCCTTGGTTGAAGCGTCGTCCAATGAGCGACTTATCTTCGCCCTTCTCCTCGAGCCACGCCTCCATACCGCGCGCCTTGGATGACGTCGAGGTCAGGCTGATGAAGCGGTTGCCGCGGTTGATGTCGAGCATTTGCGCGACAGGACCCAATCCGTGCGTCGGATACAGATCCTGGTTGCGCAGTAAGTAGTTGTCGATGCGGTAGTGGCGGTTGATGTAGCCGTTGCCGACCTCTTCGCGGAGGTCATGCTCGTAGCCGCACTGCATGTGAATGAGTTCGCCGAATACGCCTTGGTGAATCATGTGCTTCAGCGTCATCTCTTCGCGACCGTAGCAGCAGTTCTCGAGCAACATGCACTGCTTGCCTGTATCCCGCGATGTGCGCACCAAATCCCAGCCTTCTTCGACCGACGCAGCGCAGCCGACTTCGGTCGCCGCGTGCTTACCCGCCTTCATGGCCATGACCGCAAGCGCGGAATGCGTCTGCCACGAGGTCATGACGACGACTGCATCCATGTCGTGCGCCATGAACGCCTCGGGATCCGTGTAGCCCGTCGGACGCGTGCGTCCCATGTCGACAGCCTTAGCGCACATGCGCTCGACCCTGTCGCTGTAGAGGTCGCAGACTGCTACGACGTCGACGTCGTCCATCTCGAGCAGGTTGCATGTCATGCCGTGTCCCCTGCCGCCTAACCCTATCGTACCGATACGCAGTTTATTCATATACGTGATCCGCCTATTGATTTTTATATAGTGGTTATTACCATTATAATATATTACAGGTAAAATAGCAAGACTATGGTTGTATCACTTCGATTCACTTTTTTGGGATTGGGGCAGGGAGATTATGCTCATAATCTTTGCAAGATATTTTCCTCTATCCATTTCGCCACGCCATCACTGTTATTGTCACCGCATACATAATCCGCAACCGCTTTGACTTCATCAATAGCGTTACCCATAGCTACAGCAACGCCAGCGTATTTAAGCATAGCAACGTCGTTTTTATCATCGCCGAATACAGCAATATTTTCCGCTGATATACCCCAGTAATTAGCGACTGCGGCTATTGCCAACGGTTTTACAGCTTCATTGTGTGTGACCATAAGCCAATTATCACGGCTTAAATATATGTTTAAGCCAGATGGAAGATGAGCCTTGAAGTATTCGACATCTTCATCATTTGCACATGGCACATAAAATTCTTCCATTTCCATATCAAGTTTGTCAAAATC
>CAYPOE010000142.1:0-6218 GCA_964412285.1 uncultured Eubacteriales bacterium
CCTTCTTGACCGCGTTCTCTTTGCCGAGCTGCTTCTTGACGTCCCAATCGACGTAGGCGACCGACCAGAACACGGTCTTATAACCGTACTTCTTGGACAGCGCCAACGATTGTTCGTTATACTCACCCTTGGGCGGACGCAGGTACTTCATACGCTCGCCGAAGAGTTTTTCGTACTCGTCGTCGAGCTTGCAGATGTCGTCGACGAAGCCCTGCTCGTCGAGCGTAGGCATATCTTTGTGCTTGACGCTGTGGTTGCCGATGATGTGACCCTCTTTGAGCATACGCTCGACGAGCGCCGTCTCGCGTTTGAGATAATCGCCCGTGACGAAGAAGCAAGCCTTGACCTTCTTTTCATAGAGCGTGTCGAGGATGGCGGGCGTGTAGCCGTTCTCGTAGCCCTGATCGAATGTCAGGTAGAGCATGGGCTTGTTGGTATCGCCGATGTAGCACGCGTCGTACTTTTGCAGCAACGATACGACGTCGCCGCCGACCTCGGGCTGTTGCCCGATGATCTTGCGATAGCCCCAACCTTGGGCGCTCGCCGTGATGCTACACAGACAGAGCAATGCGATACATAGTGCAAGAATGCGTTTCATATTTGAACCTCTTTTGTAAATGATAGATGAGCCAGCCAGATGAATGGGTTGAATGAATCGGCGTACGGGTGAAGATGCACAACACTTTTATTATGCATAAAAAACTGATTTCTATGTATACTTTTCCAATATTTCCTAAACTGCATGTATCTCACGCGTATAAAAACAAACACAAAAGCCCTGCAAGAATCGGCCTACGCAATGTGCCACAATGTGGCTTACCGATTCGCTTGCAGGGCTGCCCCGCCGTACTCCATTACTTTACAGTGTAGGGCAGGATGTCCTCGAAGAAGTCGTCCGCGTTCTTGGTATCGCCATGCGTTGTAACGATGATCTCCTTGGATAAGTCAAGGCTGAAGATGCCCATGATCGACTTGGCGTCGACGACATAACGGCCGCTCGTGAGGTCTACGTCGAAATCGTACTTGTTGACGATGTTGACGAATTCCTTAACGAAATTAACCGAGTTCAGCATGATGGTTGCTTGCCTCATGTGTTGTACCTCCTTATTAATATAGAATATCTTATTACTGTATCTATAGTATACAGCATAGCGGGGAAATAGTCAATACACTTTCTGCCAAACTTTTTTACTATATTTGCCATACACGCCGCGTACTGCACAACGGGCATTCCTTTGCATTCACCAAAGGGCGTGCGGTACGCGCGGACAACACTGCCGCCGCTGTGCTGCGCGCACTGCGACAAAGCAGCCGCAGAGCGTACACATGCCGCTGGCGTTGTGCATACATGACTCGCACAGCGCGAGTCGCGCGGCGTATACGTCATCGCCGACGCGGTGGTCGGCGGGTATGGCCGACACGTGCGCGGCGACAGTTGCGGCGTATGTATCGAGGGATACTTCGGGCAAACAACGCGGGCAGGGTTTGGTTGGGGAGGAGTGCGGATCGTTGGTGTTATTCATGGCGATATAAGGGGCGACGACGGCGAAAAATTCCGTTGACAAACGTATGATGGCGGGGTATAATAAAGCTACAGTATGTAACAGGGAACGCCGTTAACGCTCCCTGTCGAGGCCTTGCGACTTTTCAACTTCACGATGAGGTTTCACGGTCTAAAGGAAATTTATTATTAGTCAATTCAAACAACCGTCAACCTTTGGTGTGGGGACGGTTGTTTTTGATTAAGCCGACTGCATAGCCCGCGATACGCACTGCGTCGAACCAGTGCATACACACAAAAACGACTACCAGCTTAATGACTTCCGTCACACGCATGTACTTCACCTCCTTTCGCAAAAAATCCGAAGGAGGTTCAAACATCCAAGGGCATCACTTCCTTTGTGATCCAAAGGCCGTTACCGCCCAATCGTACCAAAGCCGCTACAGCTCTCGAAAAGTATTATACTACATATTCTGGCAAATAGCAACAAGTTGCCACGCCTCGAGCGGCTTCATATGACAGTCGCACGCCCCGCGTGGGGGTTTGGTGAAAACATACAAATCATGCGCCGCATATTTGCTTGCGCCGCGTTTTGTGGTATAATAGCAGCAGACATACGCGCGATCCAAGGGGGTACATCATGGACATACGCATCAGGCGCGCTACCGTGCGCGATATACCCATCGTCGAGGGCATCCTTCTCGATGCGGTGGAGTGGCTCGAGCGCATTGGCAATCCGCTCTGGACGCGCACGCAGGCTACGTGGGACTGGCTGTCGCAGTCGTTCGAGATCGGCGACTTCTGCATCGCAACCATCGACGACGAACCCATCGGCTGTATGGCTCTCGCCGACAGCGACCGTGTCGTCTGGCCGCAGATTCCCAAGGGACAGTCGCTGTTCATACACAAACTCGCTGTCAAACGCTGCGCGGCAGGACAGGGCGTATCGGCGGCGCTGATTGACTACGCCAAGCGTGCGTGCATACAGCGTGGCATACACATCCTGCGGCTGGATACCCAGTACTCTAACGACAAACTGCGCGGGCTGTACGAACGGCACGGCTTCGTCTTTGCAGGACGCACCCTGCTCTACGACAAGTACGACGTCGCACTCTACGCATATCACGCGCATCCAATACAGCAACATACAGCAGGAGGAATCATGCAAAACAGCAAAATCAGTAAAATCGGTATTGTAGGATACGGCAACTTAGGCAAGGCGGCAGCCGCACTCGCGATGCAGTCGCCACACATCGAACTGTGCGGCATCTTCACGCGTCGGCAGCCCGACGGCATCGTCGCACCCGTGCCCGTCATGCACGTCGATGCGCTCACCGAATACAAGGGCAAACTCGACGCGCTCGTACTCTGCGGCGGCTCCGCCACAGATCTGCCTGAGCAGAGTCCGCTCTACGCGCGCGACTTCACGATCATCGACAGCTTCGATACCCACGCGCGCATCCCCGAACACTACGCCGCCGTCGACGCGGCCGCCAAGTCGGGCGGCAACACCGCGATCATCTCGGTCGGCTGGGATCCGGGTCTGTTCTCGCTGATGCGTGCGCTCGGCGACAGCATCATCCCCAACGCGGCGCACTACACATTCTGGGGCAAGGGCGTGAGTCAGGGTCACGGCGACGCGATCCGCCGCGTCGACGGCGTGGTCGACGCCGTGCAGTACACGATTCCCGTACCCGCCGCCGTCGAAGCCGTGCGCAGCGGCAGCAATCCCGACCTCACGACGCGGCAGAAGCATACGCGCGCGTGCTACGTCGTGGCCGCCGACGGTGCCGACAAGGCCGCGATCGAACGCACCATCGTCACGATGCCCAACTACTTCGCCGACTACGACACGACCGTCCACTTCGTCACGGCTGAAGAACTCAAGGCCCATCACAGCGGACTCCCGCACGGCGGCTTCACGATGTCGGGCGGTACGCTCGTCGACAGCCGCGCGCAGATCGAGTTCGCGCTGACGCTCGGGTCGAACCCTGAGTTCACGGCAGCCGTCCTGCTCGCGTATACCAACGCGGCCGTGCGCATGAATCAGGCGGGGATGGCGGGCGCGTACACGATCTACGACGTTGCGCCCAAGTTCTTGTCACACAAATCATACGACGAATTATTAACGATGTTATAAGAAGGTATCATAGGGGATCATAATGACGATCAATCAACACGACCGCGCCATATTGCGCGACTTAGCCAAGGTACAGCTCGAGGTCGCAAACAGCGATCTCAACCGCGAGCGCGTCGAACTCTGGAAGCGGCACAACGACTTCCGCGGCGAACGCCCCATCGTACACGTGGAGACGGGTACGTTCGCGGATCACGTCGTCACGCCGCGTATGCGCTGCGAAGGCGACCTCGCGCGCCGCATCGAGTACAACCTGATCAGCGCAGTCATCAACCTCGTCGAGTTCGACGACGACTGGGTCGTACCCGATTACTACGGCGTGGGGCATCACGCGTACTTTACGCTGTTCGGCACGCGCATCGAGCGCGAGACTGCCGCCGACGCATCGGGTGGCACGCTCGGTCACCACTTCAAGCACAACATCCACGACCTCGAGGACGACTGGGCCCAGATTGAGAAGCCGTCGGTCTACGGCGTGAACGACGAAGGTACGCGCGAGTACAAGGCCTTCATCGAAGAGTTGCTCGGCGACATATTGCCCGTGCGCATGGTCATGGGCTGCCTCGGCGCGAGTCCGACGCAGGAAGTCGTCCACCGCATGGGCATGGAGACCATGTTCACATCGATGTACGACTACCCCGAGCTGTTCAAGAAGATGATGGACAAGATCGCCGACGACTACATCGCGTACTACAAGTTCTTGGAGCAGGGTGGCTATCTGCTGCCGACGACGGAGTTCGAGTGGCTCGGACAGGGCAGCATGTGTTTCACAAGTGAGCTACCCAACACCACGCCGCTCACGACGCGGCAAGTCTGGGGCTACATGGATTCACAGGAGACGGTCGGACTCTCGCCTGCGATGTTCGGCGAGTTCATCTTCCCTGCCTACAAGCGCATCGCCGACACATTCGGGCTGCTGTCGTACGGCTGCTGCGAACCTGTCGACACGTTCTGGGAGTACGTATCGCAGTTCGACAACTTGCGCAAGGTGTCGGTATCGCCGTGGTGCAACGAGGACTTCATCGGCGAAAAACTGCGCGGCAAGCGCATCATGTTCCACCGCAAGCCGTCGCCGAACTACCTCGGCGTAGGCGACGTGCTCGACGAGGACGCAATCCGCTCCCACATCACGACCACCCTCAAGGCCGCCAAGGGCTGCCACCTCGAGATCACACAGCGCGACGTATACGCGGTCAGCCACAGCGTGGCCAAGGTACGCCATTATGTCGAGATCATCCGCGAGTGCATCGCGAACGAGTGGGCGTAAGAGATTGTATAGCGCTTGAAAGAAAAGCACAGCCGTGGCTGTGCTTTTCGCGTATATCGCGCCTGAAAGAACCGCAATATCGACCCATCCATCGCGACGTTGTCGAGATATGTTGTGCGGATTGGTTGTATATGTTGTAGTATGAAGAAGACGCAGATGCAACTCACTGCACATACCTCTCCGCCTGCCTCGTAAACATCTCCGCATACCTGCCCCCGAGGCTCATCAGTTCATCGTGCGTGCCGGATTCGGCTATGCCGCCGTTGGCGATCAAGTATATCCTGTCCGCGTCACGAATCGTGCTCAGGCGGTGGGCGACCATAATGGTCGTCGTATTGGACTGCTCGAAGATCAACCGCGTCATCTCGTACTCGGCGAGTGGATCGAGCGCGGAAGATGGTTCGTCCAACAGCAACAGGCCAAATGCGCCATGGAATAGCCGCGCCAGTCCGAGCTTCTGCGCTTGGCCACCCGAGAGCAGTACGCCTTCATTGGTAAACTCGCGGGTAACTTCACGATCAAGTCCAATGTCTAATCCCGCCTTCCTTAATCCGTTATATAGCGTGGCGTCGTCTGCGCCATGATACATCTGCATATTTTCTCGTACTGTCAACGCGTAAATCTGCGGTTCCTGAAACGCCACGCCGATTCTGCGACGAAGGTTTGGCAGATGATAGTCGCGGACAGATACGCCGTTGTACAGGATGTCGCCGCTCGAAACATCGTATAACCGCAGCAGCAACTTGGCGAGCGTCGTCTTCCCCGCGCCGTTCTTGCCGACGATGGCGATTTTTTCGCCGGGTTTTATGGATAGGTTGATGTTTCGCAGTGCAAAGTCCGCGTTGGGATACGAAAATGATACATCGCATAGATCAAGCCCAAACGCTCCATCGTGCGGCATTGCGCCAGTGTGTTGCGATTCAATAACGGATGTAAGATCAAAGAACGCGCGGATTTTATCCGCGTATAGGCTGATCTCCATGACCTTGCTCGAGATGCTTGCGAGCTGATTCAGCGTATCGTTTAACCTTCCCGCCGCTGCGAAGATCCCTGCAATCGTGCCGATCCCGATGTTGCGGACGAACACGCAGCCTATCATATAAGCCAGTTGCACAAACTGACACAAGTGCCACGCTGCAAACTGTACCATGTTCCATCGCCAATTGGGTACCGCCAATCTCTTGAACACGCCAACCTTTCCCTCTCCGTTCTTATCGAACAGCGAGAGAATCTTTTGCGGCAAGTCGGTGCTTTTCATATCGGCGGCGTATTGCTTTAGATAAGAGATGCGATGGGCGTATTGCAGCTTGCGC
>CAYPOE010000143.1:0-6188 GCA_964412285.1 uncultured Eubacteriales bacterium
ACTTTATACGATAGTATACCAAAAGCCTTCGCTGTGTCAAGCGCCTTTTCAAACTATATCGCAGTCAATGCTTTCGACTCGCTTTCGGGATTGTCCCACAGGAGTGGATCGTGATCTTAAAAGCCCAAAGCGAAAGCCCGATTGAAGTTATTGGATTTGATAGTTGCCATAATCCCGTCTCCGTGCTATAATATAGATGTTGTGATAGACATTGAGCCTGACGGCTAACATATTGGTTTTCTATATTACTCTATTTATGAAGATATTACGCTGGATCTGTAAGATTTTCCTGCTCACTGTTTTGGTGTCCGCAATCATCGGCATCGGCATCGTGGGCGGGGCTATATTAGGTTTTGTCGATACGACGAGCGACGTCAATATCGCCGACCTGTCGTTCAGTCTCACATCGTACGTCTACTACATCGACCCCATCACAGGAGAAGAGATCGAGTACGAGCAGCTGCACGATACCGAGAACCGCGTGCAGGTGCGTATCAACGAGGTTCCACAGTTCGTACTCGACGCGACCGTCGCCATCGAGGACGAGCGCTTCTATCAACATATTGGCTTCGACCTCAAGTCGACACTCTACGCGGCGTACGAATACATCGTCAAACGGTCGACGTCGCGCGGTGCGTCGACGATCACACAGCAGCTCGTCAAAAACCTCACGGGGGAGGATAAGGTCACGTGGGAGCGCAAGGTGCAGGAGATCGTGCGCGCCATCAACCTCGAGCGCAAGAAGTCTAAAGAAGAGATCCTCGAACTCTATCTCAATACGATCTATCTCGGTAACTCGTGCAGCGGCGTCGGTTCGGCGGCTAAGACCTACTTCGGTAAGACCGTCGGGGAACTCTCACTCGCCGAAGCCTGCTCGATCATCGGCATCACGCAGTACCCTAACCGATACGACCCCTACGTCAACCCTGACAAGAACAAAGAGAAACAGGAGTTGATCTTGCAAAAAATGCTCGAGCTCGGCTACATCGATCAGTACACGCACGACATGGCCGTCGCCGAGGAACTGCATTTCCGCCCCAAAGAGCGTATGCGTGCGATGAGTATGCAATCCTACTTCGTCGACCAAGTCATCGAGGACGTACTCCGCGACTTGCAAAAGAAGCTCGGCATCTCGTCGATTGCCGCGAACAATCTGCTCTTCACGAGCGGACTCAAGATCTACTGCACGATGGATCCCTACGTGCAGAACATCATGGACGAGGTCTATCGCAATGTGGACAACTTCCCGAGCAACGAGTCGGGCGAACATACAGAATCCGCAATGGTCGTCGTCGATGTGTTCACAGGCGACATCAAGGGCATCGTCGGCGGCGTAGGCCAAAAGACCGCATCGCGTACGCTCAATCGCGCGACGGCCTCATACCGACAGCCGGGTTCCACAATCAAGCCCATCGCGGTATATGCGCCCGCGTTGGAAGAGGGCTTGATCACGCCGTTCACCGTCATGGACGACAAGCAGCTCCACTATGACATACCGGGCAGCGGCGTCTGGGAACCTAAGAACTACTACACAGGGTTCTACGGCCCCATGACGGTGCAGAAGGCCGTCGAGATTTCATCGAATCCCGTACCTATACAGATCCTCGACCGCATGGGGATCACGACCTCGTTCAACTTCCTGCGCGATCGCATGAGCATCACTTCATTGGATGATCGCGACCAGTCGCTCGCGGCACTCGCACTGGGAGGCCTGACCAAGGGCATGTCGTGCCTCGAGCTGACGAGCGCCTACGCGTCGTTCGCCAACCAAGGCATCTACACTGCGGCACGCTCGTATACGCGCGTCATCGACCAGTCGGGCAAGATCATACTTGACAACGCGCCCGAGAGCCACATCGCACTCTCCGAACAGACCGCGTACGTCATGACGGATATGCTCACGCGCGTATGCCTGTACGGCACGGGCGTCGACGCCAATTTCTCGCCCAACTACCAGATCGCGGGCAAGACAGGTACGACCGACGAAGATAAGGATCGATGGTTCGCGGGCTATACGCCATACTACGCGGCCGCAACTTGGATCGGCTTCGATACGCCACAGCGCATGACCTTCCTTGATAACGTCAATCCGACGATCCGAATCTGGTCGGAGATCATGGGGCGCATCCACGAGGAGAAGCGTATGCCCGGTGCGGCGTTCACGCAACCCGCCGGACTCGCGCCGATCGAATACTGCATGGTCAGTGGTCTGGCCCCGACCGAACTCTGCCGCCGCGACAATAAGATCGCGACTGGCATCTACGTCAAGGGCGTCAATCCGCTCGCCCAATGCAACGTTCACAAACTCGTCAACATCGATAAAGAGACCGGTATGCTCGCGACGCCATACTGCCCGCCCTCCAACGTGCAGCAGCGCGTGATCCTCAGCTACGACGAAGCCAAGATGGGTTTTTGTACCCGACACACGTCGGCACCCACATCCACGCCGGAAGCCATTGAGTCTACCGAACCTCCACCTCCAATGGATGGAACAGTCAACGATGAGGCTGTGCCGCCGTATGAACTTCCGACGGACGATGGCGAATCCACCCAGACTGAACAGTCTCCGGCAGAAGAGTCACCTGCGGAGAATCCGCCGCCTGAAGATCCGCCCACACAAGATGTACCTGTCGATGACAATGCTTTCGACGAGAGCGAATCCATGGAAAACGTAGAGTTTAATTAACCTCCTTCACCCTGTAGCGCCGCGTGGCATATGATGTAGTATATAGAACCATTGCGGCGCACGGGGTAAGTATGGGTATGCCTTTTCGCGCCGCTGTATATTCGTATATTTCGTACATACGGCGTTGACGGGAGGGCATATGAGCAAGATCATTGTGGAAGGCAAGCGGCGACTTGCGGGCAAGATACGCGTACACGGCGCAAAAAACGCCGTACTGCCGATATTGGCAGCGACGATTCTCAATGGCGATGAGAGCGTCATCTACGATTGCCCGCGCATCAAGGATGTAGATGTTTCGATAGAGATACTGCGGCATTTGGGCTGTACTGTGCATTGGGAAGACGGCGCACTCATCGTCAATTCGCGCGGCGTAAGCAGTCACCACATACCCGAGAGTCTGATGCGCGAGAGCCGTGCGTCGGTCGTATTCCTCGGCGCGTTGCTTACGCGATGCGGACACGCGCTGATCAGTTACCCGGGCGGCTGCGTCATAGGGCCGCGCCCGATTGATTTACACCTCAAGGCGTTCAACGAGCTCGGCGTCAAGATCGAGGAGACCCACGGTTTCGTGAGTTGCGCGACAGAGGGCATCATACCCGGCGACATACATCTCGACTTCCCATCGGTCGGCGCGACGCAGAACGTCATGCTCGCTTGCTGTATGGCGCGCGGTACGATACGCATCTACAACGCCGCACAGGAACCTGAGATCATAGATCTACAAACCTATCTGAATAACTGTGGCTGCAACATCCACGGCGCGGGTACGCCCGTGATCGAGATCGTCGGCGTAGAACGTCTGCACAGCGCGACGCATACCGTGATACCCGATCGCATCGTGGCAGCTACATACATGGCAGCTACCGTCATGGCCGGTGGTTACATCGAACTGCAAAATGTCGTGTACGAACACCTGACGCCCGTCGTCAGCGTCATGCGCGATATGGGCGCGCACATCGATTACCACGACGGCAGCGTCCTCCTGCGCTCGCCGCGCGCCATCGAGGCCATACCGTATCTACGCACCATGCCGCATCCGGGCTTCCCGACCGATGCGCAGGCATTGGCCATGTCGGTGCTGACGCTCGCGCGCGGCACGAGCATCATCTGTGAGCATATCTTCGAGTCGCGGTACGCGCACACGACAGAACTCGCCAAGATGGGTGCGGACGTCACCGTCGACGGGCGACTCGCCGTAATCCGCGGCGTGGGCAACCTCTGGGGCGCGAAACTCAGCATACCTGACTTGCGCGCAGGGGCCGCGCTCGTGGTAGCGGCACTCGGCGCGGTCGGCACGTCTGAACTGACCAACATACACTACTTGGATCGAGGGTACGACGGCTTGGTCGAGGGGTTGGCGGCACTCGGTGCGAATATCTCGCGCCTCGAGGAATAAGTATCTTACGTATATACGTATAAATATAAGAAGGACACGGTTTCTTGTGGAACGCTCTGCAGTACAGGCCGGGGCGTTTCACAAGAACTCCTTGTATATATCAACATCGTACGAGGTATGGAATGGGGCAGAATATCACTTTACCCGACGGCGTCGAGGACAATGAGCGCATCAGGCGGCGGCTCATACAGCGCAAGAAGCGCATCCGCAACGCGCGGATCCGCAGCATCCTCCTGCTCGTGGCGGCCGCCGTCATACTGTATGTCACGTTATTTTCACCGATCTTCTACATCAAGCACATCAACGTCGAGGGCAATGGCGCTACCGACGAAGCTGCTATCGTATCAGCCATGTCGTTGAACAAGACAAGCAATTACTTCCGCACCAATACCGACAAATGCGCGGCCAATATCGCGCAACTGCCATATATCCGCACCGTCGACATCTCCAAAAAGTGGCCGAGTACACTCAACGTGACGGTGACTGAATGCCCGGTCGCGGCACAGGTGCCGCGCAATGGACAGTACGCCTACATTGATGAATATGGCAAGGTACTCGAGTATTCGGGCATCAAACGCTCCGTGCCCGAGATCACAGGGGTTGAGGTCGGCAACAACATCGTTCCCGGACAAGCATTGCGTTCCCCGGAAGTCATCCCTATGGATGAGGCCGATCACGACGAGGCGCAGATCTCATCTTACGGCATCGCGGCGTCACTCAAACTCGTACGCGCACTCATGACCTACGACGCACTCGAGGACGTGTCGCGCATCTACGTCGAGGATGGCGCACTGACGCTGATCTATAAGCGCGCGTTGAAGGTGGTGATGGGCAGCGTAGACGACGTCGAATATAAGGTATCGTACATGTTGCGCATCATAAAAGAACTGGGTGACGAACCCGCGGGTAAATTGGATCTATCGCTCGGCAGCAACGCGTTCTATAGTGAGCATGTCGACGATGCACTCGAGTCATCAGGCGATGAAACGGATACAACAGAAGTCGTCGATCAAAACGAGGATGCTACCGACACAACAGATGCGATAGATGCAACAGACGCAACAGATGCGCCGGATGCGCCGGATGCGCCGGATGACGGCGATACGCCGACACAGAATATTACAGAGGATTAGTACAAAAAGGGGGATCATGCCGTGTCCTACAGGAAAGCCGCGCCGTATGCCATCGGCGTCATATGCCTGCTGCTCTCGTTCACGATTACGTTGCAGGCGCGCAGTGTGCGCCGTAACACCGCGCTCAACAATGCCGACAACATCAAGCTGTCGTCTTTGCAGACGCAACTCCAGCGCGAGCGCGAACTCAACGCCGAACTGGCCAATGAACTGACGGCCGCCAAAGATGAGATGCAGGGCTATATCCAGACCGCCAAGGAGAGCGGCAACGACGCGCGACTGCTCCTGAAGGAACTCAATGCCGCTGAGGTACTCGCCGGATTGACCGACGTGACGGGTCCTGGCGTGACGGTCACGGTGCAGGATAATCCCAACGTCAACGGCGGTTTTGCCACCGAGGATGACATCGTGCATTATGAGGATCTCATCCTCATCGTCAACGAACTGCGGGCTGCGGGGGCCGAGGCCATCGGCATCAACAAAGAGCGCATCACGGCGCGTACCGAGATCCGTTGCGTGGGTCCGACGGTTATCGTCAACGGCAATCGTGTCACGGTACCGTTCGAGATCAAGGCGATCGGCGATTCAACGACACTCTATAACTCATTGACCATGCCCGGCGGTATGGTATCATACATCACGACGCGCTACCCGATCAAAATTGACATAGAGCGTGTAAGTTCGATCACCATTGAGGGTTATAAGGGCGGCAACAGTACGTTCAGGCACGCCGTACCCGTCGTATCAATACAGGGACAGGGGGACGACGAATAATGCTGGTCATACTGTTGTGCATATGTATAGGCGTGATATTGGGCATGGTGACGCCCATCTATATCCCGGCGTCTGTGATGACATACGCGGCGCTCGCGATCCTCGCGGGCGTGGACAGCGTGTTCGGCGGTATCGCCGCGTATATCAACAACAACTTCCGCCTCTCCATCTTTGTGACGGGTTTCTTCGGCAATACGAT
>CAYPOE010000144.1:0-2150 GCA_964412285.1 uncultured Eubacteriales bacterium
CACATTTACAAAGAATAAAAGATATAAAAAAATAAATGCATTGCGCCGATGGCGTGCTTATTTTATTTTCTTCTTAATTTTTTATATATTTATTTAGTAAGAATACACCTACTACCTACTTACATATACGAATCCACTGAATATCACAGTCACAAGCATTTTTATTCGCGAATAAAATAAATAAAGCACCAAAATTCTTTATGTTATTTTTCTGCTATCCCACATCACAGTATTGTTTCAAGAACGAAAGATACAAAGGAGGCAAATTATACATGGAATACGAGATACCCCTATCTATCATCAAGAGTAGCCACGGCTTATACTTGCTCTATTTCGATGTAGATCAGATCGGCGATCCAGATGGCATCTACAAGGCACAGATCTACAACACACGCAGCGGGCGGCGTGACGGTGAAGCCGAGGTGTTCCTCAACGAACATCTATCATACGAGGACGAAGAATACATCGAACAGCGTAGATGCACTTCTGTCCGTGCGAGCAACGCATCCGACCTGCTCTGCGATGTAACGCAAATCGTGCAAGCATTGGCGTCGGGTTGCGTACCCAATAAGGGCATATTGATTCGATATCACGGCTATATTCGTGGGCCACGGCTCGTGATACATGGCTACGACGACGCCATTTATCCGCGTGGCTGTCGTAGTTTCTTCGAGAAAGAGCTACTCATCTCATCCTTTAGAGACAGGGCGGCATCGCCGTGGTTTTATAGCGGCGACTCGAGCGCCATCACGTTCTTCATAGAAAACCTGACCCACGACGAGATTCACATCCACATTGAAAACAGTCCGAATCGAGAGAATATCGTCGACGACGCGCAAACCCTCTGCATACCACCGAGATGTACACAGGATATTGTGCCATATAAGTTTTCCAAGTTTATCAGAGTCACAGGGATTACTGAGCGCCATAGCCGCATCGCTTACAAGCTATGGTTTCAAACACAACTCATTGAGCGTTAACCATTTATCGAGTTAGTTTATATACTGTATTAGACCCTCCCTCGAGGGAAGGCATTTACAGGAGGAAAGAAATGAATTCACTGGTATTCAACACCACCGCTGACCAGCTACGCACAAGTATATACGGATTTAACCTAGGTAGCGGCACGTTGCAACAGTTGCAATTAAACTCGTTCGGCGAACTGATGATCTCGATAAGCTCGCCGTTGACGGTTTTCGGTGACGTGACCATCAGCAATACGCTGCTGACAGTGGCTGGTGATGTAACACTCACCAATACACTGCTGACAGTGGCTGGTGATGTAACGCTCACTAATACACTGCTGACCGTTGCGGGTGATGTAACGCTTACCAATACGCTACTCACAGTAGCGGGTGACGTGACCATCAGCAATACGCTGTTGACAGTGGCTGGTGACGTGACGCTCACTAATACACTGCTGACCGTTGCAGGTGATGTGACGCTCACCAATACGCTACTCACAGTAGCTGGTGATGTGACCATCAGCAATACGCTGTTGACGGTAGCGGGTGATGTAACACTCACTAATACACTGCTGACCGTTGCGGGTGATGTGACGCTCACCAATACGCTACTCACAGTAGCTGGTGATGTGACCATCAGCAATACGCTGTTGACAGTGGCTGGTGATGTAACACTCACTAATACACTGCTGACCGTTGCAGGTGATCTGACACTCACTAATACGCTACTCACAGTGGCTGGTGATGTGACCATCAGCAATACGCTGTTGACAGTGGCTGGTGATGTGACCATCAGCAATACGCTGCTGACAGTAGCGGGTGACGTGACCATCAGCAATACGCTGTTGACGGTAGCTGGTGATGTAACACTCACTAATACACTGCTGACCGTTGCGGGTGATGTAACGCTTACCAATACGCTACTCACAGTAGCGGGTGACGTGACCATCAGCAATACGCTGTTGACAGTGGCTGGTGATGTAACACTCACTAATACACTGCTGACCGTTGCGGGTGATGTGACCATCAGCAATACGCTGTTGACAGTGGCTGGTGATGTGACGCTCACCAATACGCTGCTGACAGTGGCTGGTGATGTGACGCTTACCAATACGCTGTTGACAGTGGCTGGTGACGTGACCATCAGCAATACGCTGTTGACAGTGGCTGGTGATGTAACACTCA
>CAYPOE010000144.1:2250-6177 GCA_964412285.1 uncultured Eubacteriales bacterium
CGCTGTTGACAGTGGCTGGTGATGTAACACTCACTAATACACTGCTGACCGTTGCAGGTGATCTGACACTCACTAATACGCTACTCACAGTGGCTGGTGATGTGACCATCAGCAATACGCTGTTGACGGTATTCATCGATGGTAACCTGTTCACCGCACTGACCCAGACGTTGACTAGTGTAGCTGGTACGGGTATAGCTCTGCCCGCTACCAACATCTCTACGCTCAGGACGGCATCGATGTTCGTCAACAATACGGGCGCGAACCCCATCACTGTCACGTTGCAGATCAGCCCCGACGGAGCTACCTACTTCAACGACCCCAACTACACCAACGTAGCTATTCCGGGCGGCGCGAATACCATCATGATCGTCGGTATATTCGGCCAGGATGCCCAGATCGCCTACGACGCCGGTACAATCGCTACGTTTATAACGTACTACAACGGCCAGGCATAATTCGCTTTTCAGGCTGCGCCAAAGCATTCCGCGCTTTGGCGCGCCCCTACATACAAAGGAACGGAGGTTGATTATGAAATCATTAAGTCTTTGTATGATCGTAAAGGACGCGGAAAAGTATATCGAGCAATGTATTGCCGCTGTCTACCCAGTTATATCCGAAATCATCATCGTTGATACGGGTTGCACCGATAACACGATCGAATTGATCCGGCGGTTCAATCCTAAAATATATCACCATACCTGGAACAACAACTTCGCCGATGCGCGCAACATGTCGATCGAGCACGCTACGTGCGACTACATCCTCGTGCTCGACGCCGACGAGATCATCTACCCCGAGGATCTGCCTAAAATAGCCGATCTCATCAATAAGACCGACGCCGACGGCGTCTCCATCGTATTCCACAACCTGACCAACGAGGCCAACGAGGACGCGTACAATACACACCTCGGACTGCGCATCTTCCGAAATGGCAGCTTCCGATATGAGGGCGCAATCCACGAACAGCCTATATTCCAACGCGACGGTAAGCCTGCGTTGCGTACATCCAACATCCGCGTCAAACACTACGGCTACTTGGCCTCCAACGCAGGCGAGAAGAAACACGCTAGGAATCTCGCCATTCTCCAAGAGGTACTCGCCAAGGATCCCGACAATTCATTTCATCTGTTCAACTTGGGCAATGAGTACATGAGCATCGGCCGGTGCGACGAAGCGTTGCAGTATTACGAGAAATCCAAGCAAAACATCGACCTGTCGCTCGCATACGCACCGCACCTGCTGTATCGTATGGCCTCGTGCCTCCACAACCTCAAGCGCAATGAGGAAGCCCTCGCCATACTCACCGAAGGGCTCGGCTACTATGCGCAATGTACGGATTACGAGTACCTGCGCGGACTCATCTTGACCAAGATGAAACGATTCACCCTCGCACTCGACAGCTTCAACCGCTGCATCGAGATGGGCAAGGCGCCCGCGACCCTGTCGTTCTTCGATGAGACGTCGGACTTCCGCCCGCTCATCGAGATGGGCCGCATCTATGTCTATATGGACGACTACAAGCGTGCGCTCGACTGCTACCTCAAGGCCGTCCGCATGGGCGACAAGAAGCATTACGTCATCTATCAGATCGGCAAGATGCTCAATCGTATCTATGCCGATAAGGACGTCGTATACCAGAACCTCTGCAACCTGTTCGCTGACAGCAGCTACAAGTATAACGTATTCGTCACAACCGACGTGCTCTTCGATGAGAACCTGCTTGCACAGGCCAAGACCGCGTTTGGGCGATTGGATGAAGCCACGATATCCTCCAACGTCGACGCGCTATTTCTGCGCGGGCGACTGGAGTTTGCCGCACACGCATACGAAAAGGCGTACGAATGGTTCGCCAAGAGTATACAACCCGGCCTTCCCCGTGGTATACTACCCGATAGAGGACGTCGTACCCGCGAGTACATGGCTGCCTGTGCATTGCTCTGCGACACGCTGCGCACACCATTTACAACGTTCGCCAACGGTATGGCCGATTGTGACGACAAAGCTGCATACCTATCGTTCATGCAGGCCTCAGACGCACCGCTCCCACCCACGTCGTTGGATGCCATTGCGCGGGTGCTGTCGCGACTGCTGTACGTGCGCGAATACGAAGTGTTCGAGCGCGCGCTGTATATCTTGAATCAGGTCGACAGCGACGAGGTCTTGCTCGCGTTGGCCGACTTGTACTTCCAAAACGATTTCCACGACATGGCGGTCAAGACGATCCTGCGCTCCGTGAAGGAACTCGACGCGATCAACGCCAACGCCGTATTCATACTCAACAGAGAGTTTATTCTCCATTGATAATAGAGGGTTTAGTCTCTATATGATAATAGAGAGTTTAGTCTCCATGAATATAATAACAGAGGTTAGCCTCGACTGATATACACGAAGGACATATCGATATGATAGATCAATTCAAGGATAAGACGCTGCTCATCACGGGCGGCACAGGCTCGTTCGGCAATACCGTCACGCAGTGGTTTCTCGAACATCGCGAGATAGGCGAGATCCGCATCTTCTCTCGCGACGAGAAGAAGCAGGACGATATGCGCAAGGCGTACGCGAACGATAAGCTGCGGTTCTACATCGGCGACGTGCGCGACATGCAGGGCGTGGACAACGCCATGCGCGGCGTGGACTACGTATTCCACGCCTCGGCACTCAAACAGGTGCCGTCGTGCGAATTCTTCCCACTTGAGGCTGTCAAGACCAATATCCTCGGTACCGACAACGTCGTCACGAGCGCGATCCGCCACGGCGTGAAACGCGTCGTCTGCCTGTCGACCGACAAGGCCGCGTACCCCATCAACGCGATGGGCATCTCCAAGGCCATGATGGAAAAGGTCGTCATTGCCAAGGCGCGCACCACGCCGTACGACCAGACCACGCTCTGCTGCACGCGTTACGGCAACGTCATGGCGTCGCGCGGATCGGTCATACCACTGTTCGTCGAACAGATCAAGAGTGGCAAGTCCCTCACCGTCACCGACCCCAACATGACGCGCTTCCTGATGTCGCTGTCCGAAGCGGTGTCGCTCGTCATGTACGCGTTCGAGCACGCAGAACAAGGCGATCTCTACGTACAGAAGTCGCCAGCCTGTACCATGCGCGACCTCGCGCAGGCAGTCGTAGAGCTGTTCGACGCATCCAATGACATCGTCGTAGTCGGCGCGCGCCACGGCGAGAAACGTTACGAAACGCTCGTGACCCGCGAAGAGATGGTACGCGCGACCGAACTCGAACGCTATTTCCGCATCGGTATGGACGAACGCGGGCTCAACTACGAACAGTATTTGACCGAGGGTACGCGCGCGACGCTCTACGCCAAGGAGTACACATCGGATTCCACCACGATGCTGACCGTGGAGCAGATCAAGCAGAAGCTGCTGTCGCTGTCGTACATCCGCGACGAACTGGAAGCATGGCGCGGCAGAGGTATCGAGTGAGATGAATAGGGTATTGGTATTGGGCGCGACGGGTATGCTGGGTCATACTGTCGCGCGGCATTTTTTGCGCAGCAACGACTTCCACACCACGACGACGGCGCGGGTCCCGCGCACGTCCGACGAGTTGCGTTTCGATGCGCGTACGGATCACGTCGATGTGTTGCCCGCCGCGTACGACTACGTGATCAACTGCATCGGCGTCATCAAGCCTTACGTCGACGGTGACGTGTTGACTGCTATCCAAGTCAATGCGGCGTTCCCGCATGAACTATCGCGCTACTGCGATCAAAACGGTATGAAGCTGATTCACATCACGACGGACTGCGTCTACTCAGGCAGAGACGGCAAATATCGCGAGTCGTCGCCGCACGACGCGCTCGACGCGTATGGCAAGAGCAAGTCGCTCGGCGAATGCGCATCCGATGCAATGGTACTGCGCACGAGCATCATCGGACTCGAGATCGATCACTACGCGAGC
>CAYPOE010000145.1:0-6176 GCA_964412285.1 uncultured Eubacteriales bacterium
GCTCGAGCTGATCGTCGTCGATGAAAATCTCTGCGCCGCACTGCGGACACTCAACCACGTACTGCCCGATGATCTCATCGAGTGCGCGCGCATCGTCGGCGTCGTCGCCATGCTCCTCGTACTCGATGTCGAGTGCATCCTCCAACTCGAACACATGATCGAACAGCTCGTTCTGCTCATACTGCAACTCTTGCAGCTCGTTGGCCAATCCCTCGAGGATGTCGGTGATCTGATCGAGAATCGCCGTATTGCCCTCGACCTGCGCGACCATATCCTTGAGTTTGGCGATGCTGTTGAATAGAGACATAGTTCAATTACACTCTTTCCATATATTCGCCGGTACGCGTGTCGATGCGGATGCGGTTGCCCTCGTTGACGAACAGCGGTACCTGTACGGTTGCGCCGGTCTCGACTGTGGCGTTCTTGGTCACGCCCTGCGCCGTATCGCCGCGTACGCCAGGTTCGGCCTCTGTGACGAGCAGCTCGACAAACGTCGGCGGCTCCACGCCGAATACGCTGCCCTTGTACGACAGCACTTTGACGGTGTCGTTCTCTTTGACAAAGCGCATACTGTCGCCGAGCACGTTCTCGTTGATGGGCATCTGCTCGTAGGATTCGACGTCCATGAAGTAGCGGAGTCCGTCGGTCTCGTACAGATACTGCATGTCGCGGCGGTCGATGTGTGCTCGCTCCATCTTGTCGGTCGGGCGGAAGGTGCGCTCGGTCACGCCGCCGCTGATGACGTCGCGGAGTTTGGTACGCACGAACGCCGCGCCCTTGCCGGGTTTGACGTGCTGGAACTCGACGATTTGGTAGACGTTGCCGTCTAACTCGAATGTGATGCCGTTCTTGAAGTCGCCTGCGTTAATCACTGAAAACCTCCTAATATTTTCAGACAGCCGTATGACCGTCATTATATCATATATCATGTTGTGGCGCTATCATGATATTATACTACATGTCCGCGCATTATGCAAGTGGCATTTTGCACAGCTTGAATCAAACCAAGGCAGGATTTGACAGCGATTTCTGTACAAAAAATGCACCCCACATTCGGGGTGCATGTCATTCATGATCCGTTGCAGATCGTCTTGGAGCTGTTACCGGGACTCGAACCCGGGACCTCGTCCTTACCAAGGACGTGCTCTACCTCCTGAGCCATAACAGCGTTTTGATCCATTGAACACAATCCACAAATGATCAGAACAATGTTATTATAATACAGTTCGTTCCCCTTGTCAAGTATTTTTTCGCATGTCTCAATCCGCTTTTTCGGATCTAGCCATGGGGATTATGCTGATTTTGTGCGAGAAACAGAGTTCTCTCTGAAGAATAAAAACAACGGCAACGCAAGCGACAAGCCAACCGTGCAAAGAGCGAACAGGCATAGCCACTTCACCTTCTTGATTGATAATCTATTGCATTCTTTGAACATATAAACCAAGAATATAATACAGGAAATCAAAAAGTCGATTGCAAAAAACGTAGAAATGTTGTTGGCGAATAGCTGAGAGATCAATAACGGAATATTTAGACCATTTTCCATGACAAACATCACAAGAAAATAATATGGCACTATCGTACCCACGACCGCAGATAGCAGATAAATCTTTTTCACCAAATCATCCCCCCTGCCAAATACAAATGCTCTGTAGTCACTCTATAACAATAGCATATCAGAAAACCATTCGCCGTGTCAAATCCCCCAACCTTGCCTTGCATCCGCCAATCCGCTTTCTAGGATTCAATAAGGATTCGCATCGGACGAACTTGCTTGCACGCAAATCCGTCACAACGGCAGACACACGCCGTACGCCGGGCAGCGTTCACATACCTCGACCGACGGTCTGTGCAGCGGTTCCTTGCCGACGGCGTCGACGTACTCGTCGATGCGCCGCTGCATGAGCTTATCATGCGCAATCGCGCGCGAACCTGAGTACAGGCTCGCGAGGCGGCGTACGTAGCGGCGGTGGTACGATTGGATGCGGTCGCCCTGCAACATCGACGGCATGGTCAGCATACGTCCCGCCTCGGCACGCACGACAGCCCGATCCGCGTCGGTCAGGAACGGGAACAGCGGCCAGATGCGCGGCTCGGTCTCGGCGATCACGTACGCCGCATTCTGCTGCGGAACGCCGACGTTGTCCTGCCATGCATGACAGAATAGCAGCAGCGTACAGAGGTACCGTACGTCGTGCGCCTCGGTGTAGCTGCCCTGCGGATCGAGTGCGCGCGTCAGTAGGTAGCGGTACGGACAGGTGTTGAACACCTCGCGCGACTCCTCGTCGCCAATCTCGTATGCACACGGCGGCAACGGATCGGGGGCGCGGCGCGCAGGTTGGCGCGATGCGCGCGGCTCGTCGGCAGGCGTACACTGGGTCGCAAAGCGCAGCGGTACGTCGCCGTCCCAGAGCGCGTAGGTCACGCTTGCCGCCTTGCCATACCGCGTCGCGCAGTCGCACATGGATTCGACCACGCCTGCCGCGTTGCGATATGCGGCGACGATCGCCTGTACGGCGGCGTCGACGGCACAGGCCGCGTGCGCCTCAAGGTACGCGAGTGCGCCGTCGGGCAACACCGCGCGCATACGTAGGCCCACGTCGCGGTAGGTCAATCCGCCGAGCGACACGTGCGCGCCCTCCATGCGCCCCGCCAGAACATCGCTCACCACGCGCGTTACATCTCGTACGGCGGGTTCTTGTGCGCGGGTGGCCGGATCGGCGTACGACTTGGCCGTACGGCGCAACTCGAGCGTATCGATGAGCGCGAATGGGATACCGACGCCGTCGAGTGCGTCGGACAGCGCCCGTGCGAGCCGCGCGTCGGCACGAGTCACACGCTGTCTCCCCGGGGCGGTATCGCACATCCACGCGTCGCGGAGCGGCTCGAGTTCCGCATACAGCGTTTGACATTCGCGCAGCAGCTCCATGAGCAACGCCACGTCGCGGCTGTCGACGGCGAAGTATGGTATGCGCGACAGTATGTCAGGATTGTACGGCGACACATCCGTCGTCGCGAGCCGCGACAGTGCGGCGCGCACGTCGTCGAGCGTAGCGCAGTCCGACACGTACAGCCGCACCTTGTCGTACACATACCGCGCGCGCAGCGGATCGCCGCCGCCACGCAGGCCGTCCCGTGCCGACAACAACGCGGGCAACGCCGACAACCCGCCTTCCATTGCGTCGAATACATCGAACAGTGCGCCCACAAACCGCGCCGCGCACGTCGTCGCAAACGGTTGCGGCGCGTCGGAAGCGCGCGGATGTACGGCGTACATGCGCCAGTCCGCCCTGTCGCCCACGCACCGCCACTCGGCGTACGTACCGCAGATGTGTGCGGTCGCCGCGCCGTCCGATGCGGACGCGTCGGTATCGTATGTCGTGCATACGTCGTGTGGATCGCTCCCCGTCCACGCGCGGCAGATATCGCGTATGCCCGCGTAGCGGGGATTGTCCACGTAATGGTAGAGATAGATGACGTGTATGCCCGCATCCTCGAGCAACCGCACGAGCGCACACACCTCGGGCGTGATGCGCGTGATGTTGTGCAGTACGACGGCGTCGCAGTCCGATGCGGCCGCAACGGCGGCGTAGTATCGGATCAGCTCGCGCGTCTCGCCCGCACCCGCGTCCAGACCCGCGTCCACGCCGTCGAGCAGTGCAACGAGCGGCAGATCGGGCGACGCGCCGCCCAACAGCGTGTCGCACACCTCGTCCTGCAGCAGCCCTTGCAGCGCGTCCAATATGCCGTCCCTGCCGCGCCGCACGCGATACGCGCCATGCATCGCGTTGGCACAGTCGGCGATGCGCCGACGCGCGTGGGATACGCCATCGGGTACGGCGAGACGCAGCGGCGATAGGTACCGCGCTTCGGCGTACGCGCAGTCGTACGCATACGCCATGCGGTGCGCGAGGTCGCGCACGGGTGCGTCGTCGTAGTTCTCGTACAGCGCGGCAAACAGCGCGTCGACTGTCGCGATGTGCGTGAAAGCGCGCCGCCCGTACTCCGACAGCAGCGCGTCGCGCAATGCGCCGTCGGCGCAGATGTGCGGATGCCGCCGCAACTCCCGCCAGTACGGCTGCAAGTAGATCTCAGACGGATCCGCATACGTATATAAAGAGCATCGAGAATGTAGAGAATGTTCTGTCATGCCATCACCCCGCCGCGCCATTTGCGCCCAATACGATGATCCTGTCGCATACGCGCGACAGCGTGCGATAGACCGCCGCGCGGTCGCCGCCCCAGCCGTACGGCAGTACGGCGCAGTCATAGATCGCGCGCGACTGCGCAGGATCGCCCGCAAGTTCGATGACCAATGCGGATTGTACCGCGAGCGTATACGGCGTATGCGCGCGGTACAGGTCGCCCACGCTGTGGGCGAGTGCCTCAAACGACGCGCCCACGGTTTGGACGTCGGTGAAAGCCGCGTTGGATAGCCGTTCGAGTGTCTGCATCACGGCGTGACGGTAGTGCGCACGCGCGTTGTGCTTGTCGTCGAACGTGTATGTCCGCGCGTAGATGTGCCACGGCGCGTTGGCTGCCACGATGCGGCGCAATGCGTCGTACGGTGCGTACGCCCGTGCGTCGCCCCAACCCGCCACGTCGCACGCGGCGTCGAATCGCGCCGACGCGCCTCCGCGCACGCCGCGCAGTGCCATGACGTCGGCGCGCGGCAGATTGACGTGGGTCAGACAGGCGGCGTAGAGCGCATACTGGTGCGGCGCGCTGTCGGGATGCGCGAGCGCATTGGCAAGCAATGCGAGGTCGCGCAGTGCGCGCCGCCCGCTGCCGTAGAGGTCACCGCCGTACTGCGCGTCCAACCCGTGCTGCGCGCAGAGTTGCGCGACGTCGCGGATCTGTCGGCGCGTATGTACGACGATGACGACGCGCCCACCGTCCAACGTTTGTTCGCGCAATCGAGCAATCGCGCGTACGATGAGTTCGGGCGAGGTCTTGCGCGTGACGTAGAACCGTTCGCGCGATACGTCGGCAGTCGCATCGCCGTTCGCATCGCCGATGTGCGGGAACCACTTGGCGTAGCGCGGGTACAGTGCGCCGTCGAGCGCGGATGCGCGGTGATTGTGCGACAGTCGCACGCGTGGCAATGCGTCGTACGCGGCGGGCAGCGGTTCGACGGTATCATCGTATGCGTACGCGACGCGCGTACCGTGCCGCAACAGTCCGAGCAGTGCGTCGTTCGGCGATACGTCGTCGAGCAGGATCACGCGCGGCAGGTTGTACGCAGATACGTCGACGTCGAACGATATGCGGAGCGCGAGAGGGCAGAGCTGCGGTGTGGTCACGCCGCGTCGCGCCAGTTCGACATACAGCGGCGGCAGCAGTGTCCGGCAAAGGGCATCGGCCGCCGATTCGTCGGCGCGCGGCTGCGGCCATCCGTACAGCCGCCGCGCATCCGACATGCGGCGCGATGCGTCGCGGTGCAGGTCGCGGTAGTACGGCGGCCGCTCGTGCGCGGTTATGTATTGGGTAATGTGTTCCGACAACATGCGTTCGCATACGTCGCGCGCGATGGGATCGGAATGCGGTATCACGCGATAGGGTGAAACGCGTTCGCAGAGCGCGTCGAAGTCGCCACACGGCATAGACGCAACGCGTACGGCGAGCGCATCGTACTGTATGCCTCCCGTCAGCGTGCAGAGGTCGGCGTAGTACGCCGCGAGCGCCCGGCTGATCTCGGGCGTACACCAGAGATCGCCCACATCCACGCCGCAGTACAGCGCGTACTGCGCGCGCAAGCACAGCGTATGTGTCTTACCTGCGCCGCTCCGCCCGAATACCACGGTGGTATCGAGGTTGTGCATCGTGTCGTACTGTGCGCGGTCGAACGGCGTACCCTGCGCAGCCTTGTCGAGCGACAGACGGGTGCCATGGCTGAGTTGGCCATTGACGATGACCGCGTCGGTGCAGCAGACCGCATCGCCGACGTCGTACACCTCGGCGTTGAACAGACGCATACCATCGTCGCGCACGGTGTGCGATAACGCATCCGGCAACGCGGCGCGCAGTGCCGCCGCGACGGCGCTCACGCAGTCGCGTACACAAAACACGTACACCTTCGCGCCGCCCTGCCAATGCTGCACGATGGACGCGATGCGCCGATCCAACGCCTAACCGTCGATCTTTTTTGCCACAATATGCACAACTGAGAACATAAC
>CAYPOE010000146.1:0-4612 GCA_964412285.1 uncultured Eubacteriales bacterium
GAACGTTGAGTAGATCTCGAACTCGGCGATGGGATCGAGCGCCGCCGTCGGCTCATCGAGGACGATGAACGGCGCATCTTTGTAGAGCGCCCGCGCGAGCGCAATCTTCTGCGCTTCGCCGCCGCTGATCTCCACGCCGTCCGCGTCAAAGTGCTTGTACAGCGGCGTAGCCAATCCCTTGGGCATTGTCGCCGCCCTATTGGCGAAACCCGCCTTGTGCAGCGACTCGTGCGCCCTTTGTGCGTCGACGTCGAGACTCGTCGCGACGTTCTCACCGAGCGTGAACGCGAACAGCTGGAAATCTTGGAACACGACGCTGAACAATCCAAGGTACTCGTCGTAGTCGTACTTGCGGATGTCGATGCCGTTGAGGGTGATTGTGCCCTCCGTTGGATCGTAGAGGCGGCAGAGCAGCTTGATCATCGTGGTCTTGCCGCTGCCGTTCATACCGACGACGGCCAAACGCTGCCCGATGTGCAGCTTCATGTTGAGGTTGCGCAGTACATATGCGTCCGTGCCTGGATACTTGAACGATACGTCGTGGAAGGCAATCTCGTACTCGTTGTCGGTGCGCTTCTCGACCGTGAGGCTGCCCTTGTAGAGCACGTTGGGTATCGCGAGGAACTCGAATGTGGTACCCATGCGCGCGGCGGTCAGGTTGAACGTGTTGATCCCGTTGATGAGCGCCGAAAAGTCGCCGATGAAGCGCGTGACCGCGCCCGCATACCGCACGATGCGTCCGACCGACAGCCCGCCGAACACAGCTTTGAGTGCGACAAATAAGTAGATGAGTCCACCTGTGACCGCCGTGAGTCCGCCCTTGACCGCCTTGAGCGAGCTGTCGAGGATGCAGAGTCGTTTGAATCGCGCGAAGTAGCCGTCGTGTTCGCCCCACGACGTATGCACCGCGTCGTCGAGCATGTGCGCCGCGTCGTAGATGCGTACGTCCTTGCCGTTCTTGTACGATGCAATGACGTCGCAGAGGTACGAGAACAGTCGGCTGTGTTTGGACATATCATCGATGGCCTTGTAGATCTTGGCAAAGAAGCGTTTGTCAATCGGGAAGGTCAGCAGCGTCGACAGGATGATGAACCCGATGAACAGCAGCGAGAACCACGGCGTGTTGATGAATCCGCGCCCGTCGCCCATGTTGACGAACAGCGCGCCCGCAATCGCAATCGACGCAGCCATGCCAACGGCCGACGTGATGATGGTCTGGATCAGGTTGATGAGCTGAAACCAGCTGCCGACGGTGCGCTGCTCGTTGTCGATCTTCTCGAACATTTCGTGGATCGCGGGATCCTCCGTGTACTGATAGTCCATGCCCACGATCTTCTTACAGAACATCATGTACCACTGTCGTGAGAACGCATAGACCCGGATCATGCGATACTTCTCAGCCGCACCCTTGATCAGCGTCAGCAGCACGTTGATCCCTACCGTGACCGCCGCCCACAGACCGAGTTCGCGCAGATCCGTACCCTCCGTGAGTTTGTCGATGATGATGCTCGACATGACGATGTTGAAGTACGGCGCGATGTTGGACAACAGTGCCGTCAGCACGGTGAGTGGAATCACGACGTGCGACAGCGAATGCACGAGCATCGCGACGCGCCACATGCGCGATACACTTTGTTTGAATCGGTTCATACGCACACCTCCTCGGCCTCAACGCCCTCTCTGTAGTAGTGGCTCTGTACGTTGAACATATGCGCGTACCCGCCTCCCTGTCGCATGAGTTCGTCGTGCGTACCGAGTTCGGCGACGCGTCCGTCCGCGATGTACGCGATGCGGTCGCAGAACGACGCGCTCGCCAAGCGGTGCGAGATGTAGATCGAGGTCTTGTCTTTCGACAGCTCGTAATAACTCTGGTACAGCTTACTCTCCGCGATGGGATCGAGCGCGGCCGTCGGCTCGTCGAGCAGCATGACGGGCGCATCCTTGTAGAGTGCGCGCGCGAGCAGCAGCTTCTGCTGTTCGCCGCCTGACAGTTCGATGCCGTCGGCGTGCGACACTTTCGTCAGCGGCGCATCGATGTCAGGCAATCGGTCGCCGAGTCCGGCGCGGCACAGGCAGTCGCGGACGCGGTCGGCGTCGTACGCGGGCGAGAGTGCGACGTTTTGCGCGACAGAGAACGGCAGGATCAAGATGTCTTGGAACACGGCGGTGAACAGCGCGTACGCGTCGTCGCGCGGGATGTCGTCGAGCGGCACGCCGTCGATGAGGATGCGCCCGCTCTCCGGCTTGTAGAACCCGCAGAGCAGCTTGATCAGCGTCGTCTTGCCCGCGCCATTCGCGCCGATGACCGCGAGTTTCTCCCCTGCGTCGATCCGCAGCGTGAGGTTCTTTAGAATATATGCGCCATCGTCGTAGCGGAACGACACGTCGTCGAACACGATCGACAGCGGCCGGACGGACGGCGGCGGCGTGGTACCGCGCGGACGATCGGGCATATCGAGGAATGTGCGAATCGCAGTTACGTCGAGGCTGCTGCGCGCGACCTCGTTGATCTGCTCGGCCGCGCCGTTGATGAATACGCTGAAACCCGTGATCGCGCCGAAGTAGAGCACGAAGTCCGAGATGCCGATCGAGCCGTTCAGCGTGTAGTAGATCAAAAATGCGTAGGCGACGCCGTCGCGCAGCAGTATCACAGCTGCATCGGTAATATCCGACAGGTATTCACACTTTGCCGAACGCGCATTCCGCGCGTAATCCTTGACGAGCCACGATTCGTACAGCGCAAGGAACCACGGCTTCATGCGATAGAGCCGGAAGTCTTTGCCTACGCGGAAGTCGCGCATGTTGCGGAAGATGTACCAGAACTGGTTGATCATGATCGAGTACTCATCGCGATGCTTCTCCATCGCGCGCGTGATGTACCGCAGCACGAAGTAGTTGACGAAGGACGTGGCGAGCAACGAGATCAGGATGATCGAGTGCAGCGACGCGAGTACCGCGCTGTACAGGAACAGTCCCGCGACGCTCGACAGCAGCAGCGGCAACGCGCGCAGGATCGCCTGCGGGCCGCCGCGCTCCTGATTGACGGCGGCGTTGAGCTTACCGCGCATCTGCTGCCCCTGCGCGTTCTCGATCGCGTCGTAGTCGCAGGTCAGCGTCTTGGCGTTGGACAGCAGCAGATACCGCGTACGATTGGCCATGGACGACGCGTTGACGCGCCCCGTCGAGTAGCGGTCGGCGACGCTGAGCAGCGCCGTAGCGGCTGTGAGTCCCACGATGATGCCGATCAAGCGCGGCAGTCCGTCGAAGTGTGTGACCTCGTCGATGACGGCCTTGGGGATATAGATGCCG
Source organism: uncultured Eubacteriales bacterium (assembly GCA_964412285.1). Classification (GTDB taxonomy): domain Bacteria; phylum Bacillota; class Clostridia; order Monoglobales; family CAYZNM01; genus CAYZNM01. Next base: position 3,310 of record CAYPOE010000146.1, read on the forward strand.
AGCAGCGGGATCAACGCGCCCGACGCGGCCTGTATCAGCATGAACCACAGCAACGGCCTATCCCACTTGATGATGTTGGACAGCACGTAGACTGTATTGCCCCATATCGTGTACCGTTTGGTTTTACCCATGCGTACCCCTCCCTTGTATTTCATCATAGCACAAATCGATATGTAGCGGCGCATTTTTGCGCAGAATGCAGAAAATCAAGCCTGAATTGCAAGGATCAATCCGCAGTTACGCAGGACTACAGCGTGAGCGGCAGCAGCAGTTCGGTGGTGAACGCGCCGTTCTCGTCGCCGCGTCGGATGTAGCCGTTGTATTTTTCGACGATGCTGTCGACGCGCAGCAGTCCGAAGCCGTGGTTGCCGCCCTTGAGGCTCTGGTACTTGCCGCCGCGTTTGCGCGTGGCGCTCGACGCATTGGTCACGGATAAGTATAGGCTGTCTCGTTTGACGTCCATGTATACGCGGATGAATCGCGCCGACGCGTCGTCGATGCGCATACACGCCTCGATCGCGTTGTCGAGCAGATTGCCGATGACGACGCAGAGGTCGATCTCGGATACGGTCAACGCTTTGGGTACGACGGCCTTGGCGTTGACGGAGATGTCGCGGTCTTTGGCGAGCGACAGCTTGGAGCCCAGGATCGCGTCGACCATAACGTTGCCCGACTTGATCAGCGTATCGACGCTGTCGAGGTCGGTCTCGAGTTCATTGAGGTAATCGTCGACGCGCGCGTCCTGCCCGAGCGAACGGTAGGCCTTGATGGTCTGGATGTGATTGTGGTAGTCGTGCCGCCAGCCGCGCATCTGTCGATAGATGTTCTCGACCTCGGCCACATGTTTCTCCATGAGGTCGCTCTGGAACGCCGCGATCCGGCGGTCGATGGCCTTTCTGAAGAAGAAGTCTACGAATCCCATATTTTTTGATAGATATTAATGCGAATCAAGGGTCGGATGTAGGGGCGGCGTTTCGCCGCCCGTGGGTTCGCATTATGGTTCGCATTATCAGTTATATTGAATAAACGCTTGATTCGCCGCGTCGTAGAGTCCGCGCGACAGCGGGATCTCGCGCCCGTTTTCGAGTACGATCGCCGTCTTGGTCACGCGTCGCACGTAGCGCATCGACACGATGTACGAGCGGTGGCAGCGGAAGAAGCCGTCGCCGAGCAATGCTTCCAGATCCGAGATGCGCATGTTGAACGCCTCGCTGCCTGTCGTCAGGTACAGCGTAATCGTATGCGAGAGTACCTCCGCGTACAGGATGTCGTCGATGCGCAGTCGGACGTTGCCGCCCGTCTT
>CAYPOE010000146.1:4622-6160 GCA_964412285.1 uncultured Eubacteriales bacterium
CTTCGGCATACAGCACGTCGTCGGCCTTGATTCGGATGCTGCCACCTGTCTTGGGTAGCAGTAGCGTGCGCGGCGTGGAACGCAGTCGCGCTGCGGCCTTGTCGAGTACCTCGAACAGCTTGTACTCGTTCACGGGTTTGACGAGATAGTGCAGCGCCGATACGTCGTAGCCGTCGGCCATGAAGTCGGTGTAGCCTGTAACGAAGATGATCTGCACGACCTCGTTGTCGACGCGGATGCGCCGCGCGAGTGCCACGCCGTCCATCGACTTCATCTGGATGTCGAGCAGCAATATGTCGACTGTCCGATCCGCGTCGTAATGAAACAGGAAGGCCTCTGCACTGTCGAAGCACGACACGTGTGCCGATACGCCGCGTTCCCCTGCCCACGCGTTGCAGCGTGCGGACAGGTATGCGGTTTCGACGGATTCGTCGTCGCAGATCGCGATATGGAGCTGATTCATACGCCCTCTGTCTGTGATTGGCTGCGCAGTCGTTCGATCTCGTCCATGCGTTGTCGCACCTTTGCCTCTAACCCTTGATTCGTCGGGCGGTAGTACTGCCGATGCTTGAGCGCGTCGGGCAGACACTGCATATTCGTGATCTTGTTCTCGTAGTTGTGCGCATACAGGTAGCCTTCGCCGTAGTGCAAATCGGACATGAGCTTGGTCGGCGCGTTGCGGATCACAAGCGGTACGGGTTCGGCGACGGTACGCTGTGCGTCGGCACGCGCCTCCATGTAGGCTACGTCGAGCGCGTTGGACTTGGGTGCGAGCGCGCAGTACACGACGGCATGGGTCAGGTGTACGCCGCACTCGGGCATCCCGATGAAATGGCAGGCTTGGTACGCGGCGACGCAGACCTCGAGCGCGCTGCTGTTGGCCATACCGATGTCCTCGCTCGCGAACCGCGTGACGCGCCGCGCGATGTAGAGTGGATCCTCGCCCGACTCGAGCATCCGCGTGAGCCAGTATACGGCGGCCTGTGCGTCGCTGTTGCGCATGGATTTGTGTAACGCCGAGATCAGGTTGTAGTGTTCTTCGCCACTCTTATCATAGAGCAGCATCTTCTTGTTGATACACTGCTCGACGAGCTGCTCTGTGATCACGGTCGCGCCGTCGGTCAGACCGCAGCTGTTGACGATCATGTCGAGCGTGTTGAGTAGCGTACGCGCGTCGCCGTTGGCGAACGTCGCGATGGCGTATACGAGGTCGTCGGCGATTTGAATCTCGGTATGCCACGCGTCGCCGTAGCTGCATACGGCGCGTCGGAGCAGCTGCGCGAGGTCGTCGACGGATAGCGGCTGCATCACAAATACTTTGCAGCGCGACAGCAACGCCGCGTTGACCTCGAACGACGGATTTTCGGTCGTCGCGCCGATCAGGATGATGCTGCCGTTCTCGACGAAGGGCAGGAATGCATCCTGTTGCGCTTTATTGAACCGATGTATCTCATCGACGAACAGCACGGTCTTATGACCCATCGCGAGATTATCGCGTGCGCGCGCCATGACCTCTTTGATCTCCTTGATACCGCTTG
>CAYPOE010000147.1:0-6156 GCA_964412285.1 uncultured Eubacteriales bacterium
GTTCTTGCGTAATTGGATTTTATCCTCTTTCGACTTTTCGCAAGAGACGCAATAACATTTGTTCTTCGATACATTCCCCGCATACAATGCGGGGAATGTATAGTCATATGAGATAAAGGGGGGTTTCACTTGAAGTTTTGGCAATATCTCGTACAGAGAATCCTATCGTACGTGCTCGTCATATGGGTGGGCGTGACGTTCGTGTTTCTCATTCCGCGCATGTTTCCGTCCGACCCCGTCGAGGCCATGCTATCCAAACTCACGGCGCTGTCGGCGAGTATGCAGCCCGAGCAAGTCGAGGCGATGCGCGAACAGCTGCAAATCTCATTCGGCCTCACGGGTACGCTCTGGGAGCAGTACGTGAACTTTATCAAGAACGCGGTGTTCTCGTTCGACTTCGGGCCGTCGCTGTCCAACTTCCCCACGCCCGTCATAGAACTCATCAAGCGCTCGCTGCCGTACACGGTCGGCCTATTGATGTTTAGCACCCTGATCGGCTGGGTGGTAGGCAATTGCATCGGCTTGCTCGCAGGCTTCCGGAAAGACAAGCTGTATTCTAAGGTACTTGAGAGTGTAGCCATCGTGCTGTACCCGATCCCGTATTACATCGTCGCGCTCGTGCTACTCATCCTATTCTGCTTCGTACTCAAGCTACTGCCGCTGTCGACCGTCGTTCCCATACCTTCGTTCACGATGAGTTACTTCGGCAGCCTACTCAAGATCTCGATCTTGCCCGCACTCAGCATCATCCTCATCGGTACAGGTTGGTGGATCATCAGTATGAAGGCGCTGTCCTCGAGTATCGCCGAAGAGGACTTCGTGCGATACGCGCGCTTCAAGGGCGTCCCCGAGGGCAAGATCGCATTCAAGTATGTATTCAAGAACAGCATCCTCACGCAGATCACGGCGCTTGCGCTGAGCCTCGGCGGGGTGCTCAACGGCGCGATTATGACGGAGATTATGTTTACATATCCCGGCGTGGGCACGCTGATGCAAAATGCGATATTGCAAGCAGATTATAACCTGATTATGGGTACGATTACACTGTCGATCATCGCGATCTCGACCGCGACGCTCGTCGCCGACCTCGTGTACCCGTTCCTTGACCCGCGTATCCGATACGGCTGATGAACCGGAGGTGTTATCTGACATGAATGGCTTCAAGCGATTTTTGAATAATGCCAACGGGCGACTCAAGATCGGCATTGTGATCATCTTCATCTTTTTGATATTCGGCGGCATCGTACCGCTGTTTTGTCCGAGCGACCCCATGCTCATGAATACGTACCCGCCCGACCTCGGCATATCGTCCGAGCATTTCTTGGGTACGACCAAGATCGGACAGGATATCTTCTGGCAACTCGCGTTGTCGACGCGCAACTCGCTCATCATCGGCGTCATTGTCGCGACCATTGGCACAGTGGTCGGCGTACTCGTGGGACTCACGGCGGGCTTCAAGGGCGGACTGTTTGACCGCGTCATGATGGTACTCACTGACTCGTTCATCGTCATTCCCTCGCTGCCCATCCTCATTCTCATGACGTCGCTGCTCAAAGGGCGCACGAGTGTGTTCATCCTCGCGCTCGTCCTGTCGTGCTTTAGCTGGGCATGGCCATCGCGACAGATCCGCGCGATGGCGCTGTCACTCAAAGAACGTGAGTTCATCAATGTCGCATGGTTCTCGGGCGAAACGTCGCTCGAGGTCGTCGTGACCGAGATACTGCCGTACGTCGTGAGTTGGGCGCTGTCCAACTTCGTCAACGCCGTACTCGTCGCGATCGCGGCAGAGTCGGGCCTCGCGATACTCGGCCTGTCGGCCGCCAACCTGCCCACGCTCGGCAACATGATCCAGTGGGCGCGACAGTACAACGCGATCCTGCTGCAACGTTGGCTCTGGATCGGCTCCCCGGTCGTGACGACGATGGCCCTGTTCATCGGGCTGTTCCTGACCATGACGGGCTACAACGATTACAAAGCCATGGAAAGGGGGCGCTGAACCTTGGTCAACGTAAGAGATTTAACAACGGCATACAAGACATTCGACGGCGATGTGAGCATTGTCAAGGACTGCACCTTCACAATAGAGGACAACGAGATCTTCGGCATAGCGGGCGAATCGGGTTGCGGCAAGTCGACGCTGCTTAAATCGCTCTACGACATCTTCGACTATCCGCTCACGATCACCAAAGGACACGTCGAGATCGTCGACGGGTTCAAGAGCCAGACGTACAAGAGCGGAGAGATCCGCAAGGGCTGGTGGAGTACGATCTCGTACGTGCCGCAGGCCGCGATGAGCGTACTCAACCCCATCGTGCGATTGCGCGACCAGTTCCTCGACGCGATACCCGAGGGTACCAAGAATAAAGCGGAGGTCATGGGACGCGTCAAGCAGTACCTGACCGAGCTTGAACTGCCCGAATCGATACTCGACGCATTCCCGTTCCAACTGTCGGGCGGTATGCGGCAGCGCGCGATCATCGCGATTGCGACGTTTATGCTGCCGTCCGTGGTGCTTGCGGACGAACCCACGACGGCGCTCGACGTCGTCGTGCAGCGCGGCATCCTGTCCATCCTCACCAAGCTCCAGCGACAGCACAAGAATACGATTGTCATCGTATCGCATGACCTCGGCGTACATTATCAGATCACCAACCGCATCGGCATCATGTACGCGGGCTACATGGCCGAACTCGGCAAGACCGAGGATATGTTCAACAACCCGCTGCATCCGTATACGGAAATGCTGATCGGTGCGTTGCCGCGCGTCGGCGACAAGGGACAGAAGGTCGGTATCCCGGGCGCGCCGCCATCGTTCAAGGCGCCGCCGCCCGGTTGCAGCTTCGCGCCGCGCTGTCCCAAGGCGAGCAAACGCTGCACTGAGCGCGTCCCCGCGCTGTGCCAGCCGCAGCCCGGGCGTTACGTGGCGTGCCATTTATACAGTTGAGGGAGGTGATACAGTGAGTAACGACAAAGTATTATTAGACATCAAAGGCGTCAGCAAAGTATTCAAGATCGGCGGCATATTGCTCGGACACAAACTCACGGCGGTCGACGACGTATCGCTGTCCATACCGGCCGACAAACCCGTGATCCTATCCATCGTAGGTGAGTCAGGCTGCGGCAAGACGACGCTCTGCAAGATGATCCTGCGGCTCGTGCAGCCTACGACGGGTACGATCTTCCTCGACGGCAACGACTACGCGGATAAGAAGCATTACAACGCGAATCAGTTCCGCAACCAGTTGCAGCCCATCTTCCAGAACCCATTCGAGGCATTTTCGGCACGCAAGCAGGTTGACATCTATCTGTACAACACGGCGCTGCGGCTCGGCATCTGCAAAACCAAAGAAGAGGCCGAAGCGCACGCCGACAAAGCGCTGCATTCAGTCGGACTCAGCCTCGACCGAGTGCGCGGTAAGTATTCGGCGCAGTTTTCGGGCGGAGAGTTGCAGCGCGTATCGATTGCGCGCGCACTCATCACGCGTCCCAAGCTCATCATCGCCGACGAACCCGTCGCCATGATTGACGCGTCGATGAAGATGAACATCGTCAACCTATTCAAGGATCTCAAGGACGAGTACGGCATCAGCTTCATCTACATCACGCACGACCTGTCGACGGCATACTATGTCAGCGACTACATCGCGACGCTGTATCGCGGCAGCTTGATCGAGTACGGCCCGTCCAAGGACATCATGGAGAATCCCGCGCATCCGTATACAGAGTTGCTCATGGATTCGGTACCGCGCGTCGGCGTCAATTGTGACGAGAACGTCGCGTTTCCCGAGATGGAGGACGTCGAGTATTCTCTGACATGTTGCTAGATCGCGACGCTCTGCAAGTATGCGACCGACGAGTGCCGCAAGACTCGCCCTACAGATATGGCATTGGGCAATGGACGCAAGGTACTCTGCTACCACCCGATCCTCAAGGAAACTGTTCATGCGTAATGGCGTCGGTGTATGCGTTGTGGTCTGCATCGCTGTGCTACTCTGCGTAGTGGGTTGCGATCGTACGGCAAATCCAACGAATCCATCCAGCCCATCCAGTCAACGCGTTGCCGTCGAGTGTTATCTGTTCGACAACTGCGGCAGCTGCAACAGCGGCGAACCGGGTTGTGGCGATTGCAAAGAGATCACCGACATGCACCGCCGTTGGAGTGAAACCTACGGCGATTCGGCGACATTGACTGTGTACAACATGCGTGTGGATACCGAGCGCGACAAGTATCTCGATGCGCTTGCGCAACGCGACGGCCTCAGCGCCGAAGAGCGCGAACGTTACCCGATCTTCTACGTCAACGACCGATTGTTCGTCGGGGAGGACAGTTGGGCAGATATGCAGACGTACATCGTCCAGATTCAACAGGGCGACGTCGCGCGCGTACCACCTGCCGCGTTTATGCCGATCTACATCGAGGGAGAAGAAGAGGAGCTACCCGTACTGCGTCCGCGCAATGACCGCGGTACGGCATTGGGTGACAGCGACAGCGTGGTCGTGTACTTCTACAAGACTTGGTGTCCGTACTGCCACGAGTTGTCTCCGCTGTTGGATGCGTTGCCGCAGACGGTGACGCTGTCTGACGGTACATCCTCCAACGTACGTTTCCTGAGCTACGACAAAGAAGTTGAGTCCGACATGGCCGTAGTCCAGCAGTATTACGATGCGTTGGATATACCTGAGGAACGACAATTTGTACCCATGATCATCATCGGAGAACGCGTGCTGTTTCTGTCTGAAGAGATCGTACCGCAGCTGTTGCCAGCGTTGTTGAACGGCGAAGGGCGCGATACGCCGGTGTTGGAATGAGTGACAATGGGTTGGATCGTTCATACGATGCGAGATGATATATGCAAAGACCGCCCTGCTACGGGCGGTCTTTGTTATCGTCGATGATGGATGCAGGCCCATTTGGCAGGTTACATAGATTTTCTTGGTTTTATCCGGCTCCGCAAGCCGCGTCCTCATCTCATCGATCGGAATACGGTCTCGCCTAGCATCAGCCGAACCCCTTTTGCTCTCGATGTGACGATGGATATCGCACGCCATACCGAAGTCCAATGGCGCAATGACCTGATTCTGCATCTCAACCAGCGCAACTTGGAGTCCGGCGCGTTGTGTTCTGCAGAGAGGGTGAGTAGGGTAAGCGCGGATTTTCGGGTTATCTCGCCACCAATATAATACGGCTTTCAAAGATTCATAGCTTGCGAATACACGCTGAATTTGTGCTTGATAATTCTATGAGATTCATGTATAATGTATGTAGCGGTGATATGTGTACATGCCGCAAGCCAAGGAGGTTTACCATGAGTCTGTCATTCGATTACAGCAAAGCCACGCCATTCCTACGCAAAGACGAGCTGATCCAGTCGGCACACCTCGTCGAATCGGCCGCCAAGTTATTGCACGACGGCAGCGGTGCGGGCAACGCGTTTCTCGGTTGGTTAGACCTGCCGCATAACTACGACAAAGAGGAATTCGTTCGCATCAAGGCCGCCGCAGCGAAGATTCGTTCCGACTCCGACGTACTCATCGTCATCGGCATCGGTGGCTCGTACCTCGGCGCTCGCGCCGCGATTGAGTTCTGCAACGGTATATTCCACAATACGACGCAAAAGCCTCGGATCTATTTCGCAGGCAACAACATCAGTGCCGCTTATTTGCAGACGCTGGTAGATATAATCAAAGATCAGAATGTATCGCTCAACGTCATATCTAAGTCGGGTACTACGACCGAACCCGCCATCGCGTTCCGCTTGTTGCGCAAAGTGATGGAGGACAAGTACGGCGCCGACGCCGCCAAGCGTATCTACGCGACGACGGACAAAGCCAAGGGTGCACTCAAGCAACTAGCAACCGACGAGGGATACGAAACCTTCGTCGTACCCGATGATGTAGGCGGACGCTTCTCGGTACTCACAGCCGTGGGCCTCTTGCCCATCGCCGTGGCGGGCATCGACGTCGACGCGATGGTACAAGGTGCGGCCGAGGCGGCCAACCTGTACAAGTCGGGGACTGTCGCGGACAACGCGTGCTACCAGTACGCCGCGCTGCGCAATATCTTCCTAAATAAAGGCAAGCACACCGAGATCCTCGCCAATTACGAGCCGTGCCTGCACAGTGTATCCGAATGGTGGAAGCAGCTTTACGGTGAGA
>CAYPOE010000148.1:0-6155 GCA_964412285.1 uncultured Eubacteriales bacterium
GTGCGTGTAGTCAGCGACGTCATGTTTGCGATGTCCTCCACGGTGTATAATTTGCTAAGTTCCGACATAAGAGACCTCCGTTTGGTCTGTTTTGCTTTCCATGATTTCATGGTAACACACATATTTTCACTTGTCAATACATATTTTCATATAAAAATATATATTTTCATATTGAATCACATGTTGACGATCCGCGCAGCTGTTGATATAATGAATAACGGTTCTGATACAAGATCTTATATTTTTATCACAAGGAGGATTAGACATGACAAACAACCGCAAGCTGCGCACCAAACTCTACGCCGTGCTGTTGGTCGTAGCCCTGTGCGTGTCCACGATGGGCATGGCTGTCTATGCCGACGACGGTCTCGTCGACATCAACATCATCCACACCAACGACCTACACGGTCTGACGAGCAACACGGCCAATAGCGTTACATGGTTCGGTGAACTCGCGGGTTATGCCGAGCAGAGCGGTGTCGACCTCGTGCTCGACGCGGGCGACTTCTTCCACGGTTCGGCGTTCGCCACCGTCGATGACGGTACGAGTATGGCCAAACTCATGCGTTCGGCCGGATTCACGGCCATGAGCGTAGGCAACCACGATTTCAACTATGGCGTGGATCGTTTACTCGAATTGGCCAACCTGTCGCGCGTACCCGTCATCACAGGCAACGTAGTCTACACCGAGACAGACGAACGCGTATTCGACAAGCCGTACATACTGACGCGCAAGCAAGGCGTGCGTATCGCGGTGTTCGGCGTAATCGATCCCGAGGTTTACACCTCGACGGCGGCTGACAAAGTCGCAGACGTCGAGTATACCGATATGTATGAATATGCGGCCGAGATGGTCGACCTGCTGCGTCCCAAAGCTGATGTAATCGTCTGCGTATCGCATTGCGTCGACTACGAGGGATTGGCCGAGGTAGAGGGCATCGACCTGTTGATTACAGGACATCTGCACGAGGAGATCGGCGAAGCCGTCGAAGGTGGCGCGTACGTCGTACAGAGCGGCCAGTACGGCACCAACGTCGGCCTCGCAGCGGTCACATACAACAAGCGCAAGGGCAAAGTTACCGACGTTGAGACCCGGCTCGTACCCGCTAAGTCCATTGATGTTAAGCCTGAACTCGCGGTCATGCGCCGCCTCGACAAGATTGTATACGAGCAGTCGAGCATCTTAGGCGAAGTCGTAGGCATCTCGCCGATCGAGATGAACGGCGACCGTTCGGTGCAGCGCCTGCGTCCGAATGACTTGGCCAACGTCGTCACCGACGCATACCGCTACGCGACAGGCGCGGACGTTGCATTCGAGAACGGCGGCGGCATCCGCGCCACGTTGCCCGAGGGCGAGATCACGCGCGGCGACATCCTCAACATATTGCCGTTCGGCAACTACCTGTGGACGAAGAAGATCAGCGGCAAGGGCATCCGCGACACGCTCGAGATTGCGATTGACATCGGCATCGCGTCCAACGCGGCGTACGGTACGGATCCTGCGAATGTGCCGGGTAACTGGGGCGAGTTCCTGCACGTGTCGGGCATGACCGTGGTCTATGATCCCGAAGCCGAGGAGGGCAGTCGCATCGTCAGCATCATGATTGGAGACGAACCCATCGACGACGATGCCGAGTACACGATGGCTGTCACCAACTACCTCGGTTCGCTCGAACTGTACACCGCGCTGGTCAAGGCCGAGTTGATCACGGAGTACGGTGTGACTGATGAGATACTCGCGCAGTACATCGCCGACTGCGGCGTGGAAGAAGCCATTGGCGAGATCCGCTTGCAGATCAAAGAATAATTCTTTCATGTGCAGGGGTGGCGTGGCGGATCAGGATCTCAGTCGCCCCTTGTACATCTTTCGATCGGAAAGGACTGAATCTTTTATGCAGAGGTGTAAGATTGCGATATTTTGTTGTGCCGCAGTGATCCTGTTATCGATGTGTAGCTGCGGCAATCCATCCTCCGCGCCGACTACATCTGCCGAAACTTTCACATCGGCGCAAATGACCGAAGATTTGGATTACTTCTGCGACATGTTGGAGGAACATCACACAAACCTTTATGCATTTGTATCTCAGGAGGATTTCACTGCTGCGAAACAGCAGATCGCCGAGAAGATACCCTCGATGACTGAGAGTGAGTTCTATTGCGCGCTGCGGCATCTGCTGTCGCTCGTAGGCGACGCGCATACAAATGTGGCGTACACTGATTCTCCTTATCGACATGTACGGATCTTGGGTTTTGGGATCAGTCAATTCAATGACGATTGGCGATTGATGAGGTTGGAGGGGCGAAATGAGGACTACCTCGGATACTGCCTGACAGCCATCAATGACGTCCCGATCGATGAAGTCTTGGCCAAAGTCAAGACCATTGTCAGTAGTGATAATGACGTCTGGGCACGGCAACAGTCCTCTGAAATTATCAATGTTTTGGAAACGTTGCAGTATCTGGGCATCGCGGATAAAGACACCGAGAGCGTGACGTTGCAAGTCAAGAAGGATATTGATGGTCCCGCGCAGGATTTTGTGGTACACGCCATGAATGAGGAACAGTTCAGGAGTGCCAAGATTGTCAGCGCACCCGCCAAAGAGACGCCCACCGCTCCGAACGATCCCTATTACTCGGCGCGGACATTGGATCAAACTACGTTCCTGATTCAGTACAACACTTGCGCTGAATCCCCGGATATGCCCATGTCTGACTTTATCAAGCAGGTATCGCACGATATTCAGGACGGTTCGTACAGCAAGGTCGTATTGGATATGCGGTACAACAGCGGCGGCAATTCTACGGTGTTTGAGCCCATGATCGTAAGGCTTATCGACCTCAAACGAGCCGAGGGATTTGAAGTTTATGTACTGATCGGCAGGAATACATTCTCGGCGGCTGTCACGAATACTGTACAATCACAGAGGCATCTCGATGCAACATTGGTCGGCACACCTACGGGTGGCAGTGTAAACTTCTATAGCGAAGTGAAAGCGTTTACGCTACGGCATTTGCCAATCGAAGTGTATTATTCAACTCAATATTCTGAGATGATGCCGGGTTATGATAAAGATTCGCTGTATCCTGATATTGCAGTCGACTATACTTACGAAGACTATGTCAACGGCATCGACCCTGAGATTGAAACGGTACTGCGACAATAAAATAAAGCCCATACAGGGCTTTATTTTATTAATCATTTTGCAGGTAAGTTCAACTGCCGAAGTCCTCAATCAACGCCCAAACGTCGGCCTCGGTATCGACCCATATGCCGCGTTGGAGCGACTCCCTGTCGTACGCGCGCAATAGATCCACGTCGATGTCGACGACGTTGACAGGTACCTCTGCGCCGTCCTTGAAGATGCCGATGCTGCCGTTATACTCGCTGAGCTTGTAGCCCGTCACCGACGGCGCGGGTTGTGCCATCACGACAGTAGACGGCGTGAGTGCGGATATCGCCATGCCGCCCACGATGCCTAAGGCTACGCAAAAGAGTATAAGTACCGTAAGCGCCATCACCTGTACGCCCTTGCTGTTCACAATCGTCATTTTATACATAAAAACCTCCCGTGTCTTTGATAAAAGTATCGACATGGGAGGCTGCGTCTATACGTCGGTAACGTGCATTATGCCTGTTGTGCAAACAAAAACTCTTTGATATTGCCGTAGCAGATGTTATAGATGATCTCGCCTGCCGCGACGTAATCCATCGGGTACTCGCCGCGCTCGATGAGTTCGCCCACGTAGTTGCAGAGGATGCGGCGGAAGAACTCGTGGCGCGCGTAAGACAAGAAACTGCGGCTGTCGGTCAGCATACCGAGGAAGCGTCCGAGCGGGAACAGCGACGACAGCGTGCGGATGTGACTCTCGATGCCCTGCAACGAATCGTTGAACCACCACGCCGTACCATGGTACACGTCGCGGAACGACGACGCTATGCTCGCGAGAATCGCATTGTCGTTGGGATTGATCGAGTAGACGATCGTCTTGGGCAGATTCCCTGCGTCGTTGAGCCTGTCGAGCAGCGTCGCCAAGCCCGACGCGTGCTGTGCGTCGCCGATCGCATCGACGCCCGTGTTGGGGCCGATCCCGCGGTGTATCGCGCTGTTGATGTTGCGCAGTACGCCGAAGTGCAGCTGCATCGACATGCCGCGCTGCACGTACATGCCCGCGAGCGCTTCGAGCCCTTGCGTGTTGTCGAACGCGTAGAAACCGTGGTCGGTGATCACGCAACCCTTGCTCTTGAAGTAGTCCAAACGCCGTTGCAGATGCTGCAGCGTTTCGTCGAGATTTTGCGTCTCTTCCAACAACCGATCAGGTCGGAAGCACGGCAATACGGCCACGTCGAAACTGCCGTCGGCCGCGAGCCTGTCGTGGTACTGCAAGTCGCTGTCGGGATCATCGGTCGTCACGATAACCTCGACGTTGGAATCTTGAATCAACTGCCGCGCCGATAGATCTTTGCACCGTTCCTTGGTCGCGTCCCAGATGCGCTCGGCCGAATATTCACTCAGCGGCTCGGTCACGCCAAAATACCGCTGCAACTCGAGGTGCGAGAAGTAGTAGAGCGGATTGCCGACGAGCTGCGGCATGATCGTCGCGTACGCGACAAACCGCTCGTAATCCGACGCGTTGCCCGTGATGAGTCGCTCATCTACGCCGCAATTGCGCATCGCGCGCCACTTGTAGTGGTCGCCGTAGAGCCACGCTTGCGTGATGTTCTCGAACTTGACGTCGTCGGATATATCTTTGGCCTCGATGTGGCAGTGGTAGTCGATGATGGGCGCGTTCGCCGCGTAATCGTGGTAGAGGTACCGCGCCGACTGCGAGTGCAACAGGAAGTCCTTGCCGAAGAATACGCTCATACTGTCCCCCTATAGATTCAATCAATTAGACTCAATCAAAGTTAGCATAATCCCCATACCGCATGGGTATGGGGATATATATCTATGTCACTTACTTAGTTATACTTGGGCAACCAGTCGCCGTGTGCTTCGATCAATTCGTCGACCATCTTGATGGTGTCGTCAATCGACAGCTCGGACGAGGTGTGCGGATCGAACAACGCCGCGTGATAGATGTGTTCGCGCTTCAATGTGACGGCCGCCTCGATCGTGAGCAGCTGCACGTTGATGTTGGTCATGTTGAGTGCTGCGCACTGCAACGGCAATGCGCCGACGTACGTGGGCTGGATACCCATGCCGTCTACGAGGCACGCAACCTCGACGCACGCCTCGGCGGGTAGATTGTCGATGCTGCCGTGGTTGAGGACGTTGCCGCCGATGCGATACGGCGTATCTGTAACCATGGATTCCATGATGTAGCTCGCATACTCGCCCGAACGCTTGTGGTCGACCTTGTCGCCACCCGCGATGATGTCGGCGTACTCCTTCTGCCAACCCGCAATCTGGTTCACGCAGCGGCGCGGATACTCGTCGAGCGGAATGTTGAACGCGTCGATGAGGTCGGGATAGCGCGACTTGATGTAGTACGGGTTATACTCCGCGTTGTGCTCGGACGACTCGGTGCAGTAGTAGCCGAACTTGTCGATGTAGTCGAAGCGCACCATGTCGTGATGCTTCTCATTGGCGTTCTTCTCTTTGGCACGGCGGCGAATCTCGGGATACAGGTCGTTGCCGTCCTTGTCGTAGCATTCGAGCAGCCAACCCATGTGGTTGATACCTGCGATCTTGTAGATGTGACCCTCGATCTTGTCGTCCATGCCGAGCTGCTTGAGCAGCCAATGACTGCATACCTGTACGCTGTGGCAGAGACCGATCGTCTTAACGTCGGTATAGCGCTGCATGTAACCCGTGAGCATCGCCATCGGATTCGTGTAATTCAGGAACCACGCGCCCGGGCAGACCTCTTCCATGTCGCGGGCAAAGCCCTCGAGTACAGGGATCGTGCGCAGCGTACGCATGATGCCGCCGATGCCGAGTGTATCGGCAATGGTCTGGCGCAGGCCGTACTTCTTGGGGATCTCGAAGTCAGTGATCGTGCAGGGGTCGTAGCCGCCGACCTGTATCGCGTTGACGACGAAATCCGCGCCGCGCAGGGCAGCCTTGCGATTCTCTACGCCGACGTAGGTCTCGATCTTGGCGCGACCCTCGTTGACCGTGTTGTTGATCGCGTTGAGGATGACCTCGCTCTCC
>CAYPOE010000149.1:0-6153 GCA_964412285.1 uncultured Eubacteriales bacterium
TGCCGCTCCTCGTCGTTGACGGCGTGCGCGGCGTCCTCCCACATCTCCCGATGCGAGGCCATCATACTGTCCATATTCTCCCTATGACCTTGCTCGGCGGCACACAACTGATTCCGTGCGATCGACAGCACGCGTGCCAAGTACTCGTTCTCCAAACGCAACGCATCGTGATTTTGCTCCATACATTCCTCCATACGTTCCATGCATCATACCTCCATGTGTGACGTTATCAAACAGACAAAACATACCCGACGATGGGTCGGGTATGCGAACGGCAATCATGTCATGGCCGCACGACAGCGCGGCGGTGTGTATTGGACTTGGCGTTTAACGCAAGAAGAACGGGCGTTGTGATGCATCGGGATTTTGTGCCGGAGATACATCCTTGAGTCTGAATTGCTCGATGAGCTGCCGCATGAGTTGGGCTTGCGCAGCTAACTCCTGGCTCGCGGCCGCAGACTCCTCGCTCATGGCATGGTTGGTCTGCACGATGGCAGAGATGCGCTCGACGCCCTCGGCGATCTGCCTGACCGACGACAGTTCATCCTCGACGATCTGTGCGATGGTGCGTACGTCGGCGGCCACCCCTTGGGTCATGGTATCGATGCTATCCATCGAACCGACCGCCACCTCGGCATTTTGCGCGACGTTGGAGATCGAGCGCACAGTACTCTGGATCAGCGCCGTCGTACTCTTGGCGGCCTTGGCAGACTTGCCCGCGAGATTCCTGACCTCGTCCGCGACGACGGCGAATCCCTCGCCGGCCGCACCCGCGCGTGCGGCTTCGACTGCCGCGTTGAGTGCGAGGATGTTGGTCTGGAATGCGATGTCCTCGATCGTCTTGATGATCTTGCTGATCTCGGACGACTGGGCGTCGGCCGCGCGGATCTCGCGCATGAGCGCCTGGAGTTGCGCATTGGTCGTGCTGAGTTCGACTTCGGCGGCGTCGGTATCACGCGTGATCTTGACGATGCTGCGCCCTGTGATCTCGAACTGTTGCCGCATATGCGCAATGGCTGCGGATAGCTGTTCGACCGACGCGGCCTGCTCAGACGCGCCGTGCGCCAAACTCTGCGCACTGTGGTCGACCCGTTCCGATCCTTCGGACACCTGTGTCGCGGCGTTGCTGATCTCATGCAACGTCAGCGATACCTGATGCGATAGCTTGTTGAGTGCAATCGCAAGCACGTCGCCGTCTGAACGTGGCTGCGCCGATACGTCGAGGTTACCGTCGGCAATCTCTTGTACCACGTCGACGTTGCTGCGTATGCTGGCGGCCATACCCTCAAACGAATCGATGAGCTGTGTGATCTCTCCGCCGATCGCGGGGTCTTGATCAAAATACGTATGTCTATCCCCTGTGTTGTCTCCGAATGCGAGCTGCTTGGCCCAGCGAGTCACGGCGACGATGGGTTGTACGATGCTGTCGGTCAACCGCGACGATGCATAGATATTGATCAAGATGATGGCGATGGAGACGATCACGAGCGCGAAGAGCAGAACAAAGAGCGTGGAGTATATCTCGAAAACCGGACACACTGTCGCGATCGACACGTCGGCCGCACTGAGCGGCTCGTAGAACACGAGCGAGAACGTACCGTCGACAAGGGTGTGCCTGAGATCCGCCATACCCGACGCCATACCTGCGATGACTTCTTTGAATCGGTCGCTCATGGAGGCGACGTAAGCCTTGGAGTCCGCGTCGTCGGCGGCGGGATGCAGCCAGTTCTGCGTGAGCACGACGTCCTCATTGGGATGAGCCGAGACGAGACCACCCTTGTTCAACATAAATGTGAAGCTGTGCGGGGTGAGCTCGTATTGGTTCAGCACCTGCGATATATACTCGAGCCGCAGAAATCCAACGAGTACGCCGACCTTGACGCCGTTGCCATCCAAGATCGGCGTGCCGATCGGCAGGATCTTCCTGCCCGTACTCTTGGATATGGTCGGATCGGCAATTTCGGTCACACCCTCGTTCCACGGTACTGTGAAGTACGTGCGATCCGCAATGGATACGCCGCGCGACGACTCGCCGTCGGTATGCGCGACATTGACGCCCGTGCCATCCGTAATCAGAAAGTGCGACCACATGTCCGCGCCGTCCTGCTTCATGAACGCGCGCAGATACGGTTCAACTATATCGGGATCCATAGATGCGATCACACTGTTGCATGCGTGTAGCTCAATCTGACTCCTGAACTTATTGATGCGTTCTGAGATATACGATACCATGAGGGAACTATGGATTTTGATCTCGGCCTGCTTTTCAAACGCAACATTCGTAAAGATTACGCCCATGATCACGATCATGCCGATGGAGATGGGGATCATGAAAGCCAGGATTATTTTGCGCACAAGCGTGGTTTTCAAAGACTGGCTTCTTGCATCCCTTATCGCTTGCTTCATCATCGACCTCTCCTTCTCCTATCACCCAGATCATCATACGCAATCCACACAAAACCTTTATACATATATTAACACATAAACCATCCTGTGACAAGGATTTTCCCACTGCGTTCGAGAACCAACTTTGCCGTACAGATCAACGCCACCCCGGCCGCATAGCCCGCGAGTACGTCGCCCGCGTTGTGTACGCCGAGGTACACGCGGCTGTAACCCACTGCGAGTACAAACGCCGTCCCGACCGCGCATACCGCAACCTTGGCGACAACATGCCGCAACGCCGGTGCAGTCAACACGACGATGCATCCGATAAATACTGCGCCGTTCATGGCGTGACCACTCGGGAAGCTGTAGCCCGTCACCTCAATGAGACGATAGACGTCCGGTCTGTCGATGGCAAAAGTGTGCTTGAGCGCGTAGTTGAGTATGCACGATACGGCCACGGCCGCGAGTGCAACCCCACCGATGCGGCGCGTGCGAGGGATGCAGATCAATAGGCACGCGGCGGGTACGTACGCATACCAATCGCCGAGATTGGATAAGACAATCATGACGCGGGTCAGCACGGGATGCATGTACCGCGCCACGCCGCTGTATATGGCGGCGTTGAACGATTGCAGTCCGCCGGCGACCGTGGCGGCGCAGAGGATGCCGAATATCGCCAGCGACAGCATCGTGACGCAGATATAGATTGTGCGCATATGCTTGTTCATATACAATATCATACCAAATGCGAGAAGAAGCGTCAATACGCGCATTACACAAAGCATCGTGCGATCGTCGCGCATACAAAACACGCGGCGACGCCTAAGATCGTGGGTACAGCAAACGCGACGGCCGTCCATTTTACACTCCCCGTCTCTTTGTGAATCGTGAGCAACGTCGTCGAACACGGCCAGTGCATGAGCGAGAACAGCATGAAGCAGGCCGCCGTAATCCATGTCCAACCGTTGGCGACGAGCAGTGCGCGCAGCGACGACAGGCTGTCAAGTTCTACGAGCGTGCCGCCCGACAGGTATCCCATGATGACGATGGGGATGACGATCTCGTTCGCAGGAAAGCCCAGTATGAATGCGAACAAGATGACGCCGTCCAGACCGATGCATCGCGCGAACGGATCAAGGAAGTTGGCGCAGTGATGCAGCAGCGAAGCGTCGTATACGCGTACGTTGGCCATGATCCAGATGACCAAACCTGCGGGGGCCGCTACGGCGGCAGCGCGACTGAGCACGAACAGCGTGCGGTCGAGCATCGATCGCACGATGACCTTGCCGATCTCAGGACGGCGATACGGTGGCAGCTCGAGTGTGAACGATGATGGCACGCCTTTGAGGATGGTCACAGACAGCAGCTTGGATGCGACGAAGGTTATACCTATACTCAGCACGATGACAAGCGTCAACAGCAATGCCGACAGCGCCGCGCCCCACAGTCCGCCCGCACCGCCTACGAAGAACATTGCGAGAATCGCGATGAGCGCCGGGAATCGCCCATTGCAGGGTACGAAGTTGTTGGTGAGGATGGCGATGAGCCGTTCGCGCGGGGAGTCGATGATACGACAACCCACGACGCCCGCCGCGTTGCAGCCGAAGCCCATGCACGTCGTCAACGCCTGTTTGCCGCAGGCACAGCACTTCTTAAAATACTTGTCGAGGTTGAACGCGACGCGTGGCAGATAACCGGCGTCCTCGAGCAACGTGAACAGCGGGAAAAAGATGGCCATCGGCGGCAGCATGACGGATACCACCCACGCGAGTACGCGGTATATGCCGAGTACGAGCATCCCGTGCAGCCACGATGGCGCGTTGCAGTATGCGAACAGCGCAGTCAACCCATCCTCAATCCAGAATAACGCGTCCGACAGCAGCTGCGACGGATAGTTCGCCCCCGCGATGGTGAGCCAGAATACCAGCGCGAGTAGCGCGAGCATAATTGGGAAGCCTGTACGTTTGCTCGTGAGTATTCGATCGATGCGACGGTCGGTCTCGTTATATGTACGCGTACCGTACCGCACGGCAGTTGCGCAGAGTTGCTCGGCACTGCGTACGATGCACGAGACGACGCCATCCCCCAACGCCAGATCGGAGAAGCCGCCGATGTGGAGTTGCTGTTTGGCGATGCGTATACGGTTGGCTACGATGGCGTCGGCCATGACGTCGTAGCCCAGATAGTCCGCGAGCGCGCCCGCGAGCGCATCGTCGGCGTCGAGCAGCCGCAGACTCACCCAGCGCGCGTCGATCTTGTTGCGCACGTATTGCCATACAAAAGGCAGAATGGTATCGATTGCAGATTCGATTTCGTCGGTATACCTGATGCTGAACCGCGCAGGGATACTTGTGTGTTCGCACGCCGCGACCATCGCGTTGACCAGCGGTTGCAGGCCGCCTTTCTGTCGCGCGACGGTCCCCACGACAGGCACGCCCAACGCGGCCGACAGCGCGTCGACGTCGATGTGTATACCCTTCTTTTCGGCCTCGTCGATGAGGTTGACGCAGATCACAACGTTGCGCGTCACCTCCATAATTTGAAGCGCAAGGTTGAGGTTGCGCTCGAGACATGTCGCATCGCACACCACGACGACCGCGTCTGCATCGCCAAAGCAGATGAAATCGCGCGCGACGGCTTCCTCGGCCGAGTGGGCCATGAGCGAGTATGTACCGGGTAGGTCGACGAGCGCGAGTCGAGCTTCGCCGGCTTTGCAGAAACCTTGCGCACAGCATACGGTCTTGCCCGGCCAGTTGCCCGTATGTTGGTTGAGACCGGTCAAGTTGTTAAACAGCGTACTCTTGCCGACATTGGGGTTGCCGGCCAACGCGATGACCTTGTCGTGTGGCGTACGCCTCTCGATATGCAATCCTACGTCTACGGCGTGTGTGCCGACCGAATGATGTGTCAACCCCATGTTTACGCCGCCCCCTCTAACCGGATCCTGACGCCATCCGCATCCTCGAGCCGCAATGCAATGACTGCGCCGCGGATCAGGTATGCGACAGGATCGCCGCCCGGGCTTCGCATCAGGCACTCGATGATGGTGCCTTCGACGAGTCCCACATCAAGCAGCCGACGGCGGATCGCCCCCAACGACGTCAATGACTCCACCTCCGCCCTGCACCCGACTTCCAAAGTTGATAATGTCATACGCTATACCGCCTCTCCATATACTATATACTATAAATTATAAATAAAATCACATGAGCATAGGGAAACTTTCTTTCCCCGTTCTATTTCTATATGTATCATACGTGATGGGGGATCCATGTGTTACACGAGGATATTACCATGGAAAACAGGCAGTCGTTTCATACGCAAAAGGGATATGAGCTGATCGCGCAGGGACGGCTTACCTCATCAATGGAAGATTATATCGAGATGATCTATCGATTGACGCCTGGTGCGACCGTCGTACGCATCAGCGAATTGGCGCAGAGCCTCAACGTCAAGCCGTCGTCGGCCTCCAAGATGGCGCGATCGTTGGAGCAACTCGGATATGTCGAGTTCGAGCGCTACGGCTACGTCAAGCTCACCCAGAGCGGCGCCGAACTCGGGCGGTATCTGATCTATAGACACGATGTACTCAATGCGTTTTTATGTTATGTCAACGCGACGGACAGCGAACTCGAACAGGTCGAGCGCATTGAGCATTTCTTCGACGAAAAGACCGTCGGCAACATCGAACGCCTGACGCGTACGCTCAAAGCGGCGGATGGCGATTGATTTGCTTGCGGTTTACTTGCAGTATGCGCTGTATAA
>CAYPOE010000150.1:0-6140 GCA_964412285.1 uncultured Eubacteriales bacterium
CTCGGGCTACGCGTACGCCAGAGCTACGCTGTTTGATGGTGCGACCATGATCCTCTGCGCCGACGACGATACGGATGCTGATGCACTGCGTGTCGCAAGCGATTTCTTTTACTCGATCGGTTTTGGCGACATCAACATCACATCAGCCGACGCACACGATCGCGTCATCGCATACACGTCGCAACTCGCACACGTCGTATCCAACGCCTACGTCAAGTCGCCGACAGGTCGACTGCGGCGCGGATTTTCGGCAGGCAGCTATAAAGATTTGACCCGCGTCGCACAGCTCAATCCCGAGATGTGGAGCGAGTTGTTTATAGAGAATCAGGATTACTTGGTCGACGAGTTGGATGCGCTAATCGGCACGTTGTGCGAGTATCGCAACGTACTGGCACGTGGCGATCGCGATACACTGCAGATATTACTACGGGACGGCAGTCGTCTGAAACAGGAGGATATGTCCAATGATGCGAACGATTAACGTTGCCGCGAGCAACGGCGCGTACGACGTGCTCGTCGACGATACGCTCGACGTAGGCGGCGAGATACGACAGCGACTCGGCGTGACGGGCGCTTTGGTGATCAGCGACGACACCGTGTTCGCGCTGCATGGACAGTCGCTGACGGGCAGCCTGTCCGCCAGCGGTATCACGACACATACGCACATCATTCCGCACGGCGAACGCCACAAGACGCTCAATACCGTATCGGGCTGCCTCGATGCGTTGGCGGAAAAGCAGCTGCCCAAAGACACGCTGCTCATCGCGTTGGGCGGCGGCGTGGTCGGTGACATCACGGGCTTCTGCGCGGCGATCTACCTGCGCGGCATCCGCTACGTGCAGGTGCCGACGACCCTGCTTGCAACGGTCGACTCGTCGGTCGGCGGCAAGACGGGCGTGGATCTGCCGCACGGCAAGAACCTCGTGGGCGCGTTCTGGCAACCATCGCTCGTGCTGTGCCAGACGCGGTTGCTGTCGACGTTGCCGCGAGATGTGTGCAACGACGGTATGGCCGAGGTCATCAAGTACGGCGTGATCCGCGACGCGGATCTGCTCAATACACTCGACGGCGACAAGTCGCCGCAATGCTCTTCTCCACACGGCGACAAGTCGCCGCAATGCTCTTCTCCACACGGCGACATTGGCGACGTCGTAGCGCGGTGCATCGCGATCAAGGCCGCCGTCGTGCAGCACGATCCGTTCGACAGAGGTGAGCGGCGGCTGCTCAATTTCGGTCACACCGTGGGCCACGCGATCGAGAAGGTCAGCGACTACGCCATATCGCACGGGAGTGCCGTCGCCATGGGTATGGCGATTGTGTGCCGCGCGGCCGACAGCCTCGGGTGGACACACACGCCGTGCGCCGACACGGTTTGTGGCATACTTGCGCGATACAACTTGCCGACGACATGCAACTATAGCGCGGAAGCGTTGGCCAACGCCGCGTTGTCCGACAAGAAGCGTGTCGCCGATACCGTGGCGCTCATCGTGCCGCGACGCGTCGGCGAATGCGTGGTACGCGACACGCCTGTATCGGAACTGGCTGCGTTTATCGAAAGGGGTTTGGTATGACGATTACGATTACACCGTCGCGGCTACAGGGTACCGTGACTGCGCCGCCGTCCAAGTCGTACGCACATCGCCTACTCATCGGCGCGCACCTGTCGGGCGGTAGGTGCGAAGTGCGCAACGTCGCGCACTCCAACGATATGACCGCCACACGACGCGCGTTAGCGGCATTGTCGGCACCGCCCGGCGACGTCGTGATCGACTGCGGCGAGAGTGGCACGACTGCACGACTGCTGTTACCGATTGCGGCGCACGTGCGCGACGGTTTCACCATGATTGGCAGCGGGCGATTGCCCGAGCGACCGTTCGCACCGCTGTGCCGCGAGATGCGGCGACACGGCTGCTCTGTTGCAGGCGACCATCTGCCCATCACGGTCAGCGGTAAGCTCACGAGCGGCGACTATGCGATCGAGGGCAACGTGTCGTCGCAGTTTATCTCGGCACTGCTGTTGACGTTGCCGCTGCTCGACGGCGACAGTACGTTGCGCATCTTGGGCACGCTGGAGTCGCAGCCGTACGTCGACATCACGCTCGACGTACTCAAGCAGTTCGGTATAGTCGTATCCCGTACGGCAGATGGTTTCGTCGTACGCGGCAGGCAGCGGTACATTGCGCCTCGCGACTGCACGGTCGAAGGCGACTGGTCGAACGCCGCCGCATTCTACTGCATGAACGCGTTGGGCAACGCCATTACGATTGATGGACTGAATCCTGCGTCGCGCCAAGGCGACAAAGCCATCGTACGCATACTCGATGGCATGATCCACAGCAACGGTACGTATACCGTCGATGCGTCGGATATACCCGATGCAGTACCTGTAATCGCGGCGACGGCGTGCGGTATGCGGTGCGACACGATCATCGTGAATGCGTCGCGGCTACGGCTCAAGGAGAGTGATCGGTTACAGGCGACGCGCGACATGCTGACTGCGTTGGGCGGAGAGGTTGAGGTTACACAGGATGGGCTGCACATACGTGGAACCGGTCGGCTGCGCGGCGGTACGGTCGACAGTTGCAACGATCACCGCATCGTCATGGCCGCGACGGTCGCGGCGTGTATCGCCGACCATCCCGTGACGATCACCGATGCAGGGGCGATTGACAAGTCGTATCCGACGTTCTTCCAAGACTATAACAGTATAGGAGGTGACGCGCGTGTCGTCGACAGTGGGCAATAAGCTCAAGGTGCAATTGTTTGGACAGTCGCACTCCGAGGCGCTCGGCGTGGTCATCGACGGACTGCCGGCGGGTCACCGCATCGATCTGCCGCGCGTACAGGCATTCCTCGACCGGCGCAAGGGCGGACAGAACCGTTACACGACGCAACGTGTCGAAGCCGACGCACCGCACATCCTCTGCGGAGTCGTCGACGACGTCACATGCGGCGCACCACTCTGCGCCGTGTTCGACAACGCCAACGTCAAGCGCAAGGATTACGCCGATATGGCGCGGATCTTTCGGCCGTCGCACGCCGACTACACCGCGCACGTCAAACACGGCGGCCACAACGATGGCAGCGGCGGCGGACACTTCTCAGGGCGGCTGACGTTGCCGCTATGCTTCGCGGGTGCGGTGTGTATGCAGGTACTCGAGCCGCGCGGGATTGCGATTGCGGCGCGTATGGTACGCGTCGGCGGCGAGACCGACGCGTCACGTATGGTCGAAGCCATGGAGCGCGCGGCGCAGGAGGGTGATTCGGTCGGCGGCATCATCGAGTGTGTGATCGACGGTATGCCCGTCGGATACGGCGACCCATTCTTCGATACGCTCGAAAGTCGGCTTGCGTACGCGATGTTCGCGGTGCCCGCCGTCAAGGGCGTAGAGTTCGGCGCGGGATTTGCAGCTGCCGACATGCGTGGCAGCATCTGCAACGACGCATTTTATGCCGAGGATGGTGCGGTCGCGACGCGCACGAATCATTCGGGCGGCATACAGGGCGGCATCTCCAACGGTATGCCCATCGTACTGCGCGTCGCGGTCAAACCCACGCCATCGATCGGCATGGCGCAGGATACGCTGGACTTTGCATCGATGGAACAGACCACATTGGTCATCAAAGGGCGGCACGATCCGTGCATCGTGCCACGCGCCGTACCGTGCATCGAAGCGGCGGCGGCAATTACCATATGCGACATCATATTAGGAGGCTGACATGGCTGACATGGCTGACATGGCATTAGAAGATTTGCGGCAGAGAATCGACGAAATCGATGATGAGCTGGTAAGGCTGTTCGTCGAACGCATCGGCATTGCCGAACAAGTCGCGGAGGAGAAGCGCGCGGCAGGATTGCCGATCCGCAACGACGCGCGGGAGCGCGAGATCCTGTCGCGACTCACGGCGGGCAAGGACGACTACATGGTGAGTTACATTCGGACGCTGTACTCTTCCATCTTTGATCTATCGCGCTCGCATCAAGCCGTCTGCGGCGAGGTACACTCGACGATTGCCGAGGAAATATCCAATGCGCTCGAGCATACGCTCAAGGTATTCCCCAAGAGCGCGGCGGTCGCGTGCCAAGGCATCGAGGGTGCGAACTCGACCTATGCGGTCGAACGCATGTTCTCAAACCCCATGATCATGTACTTCAATGCGTTCGAGGGCGTGTTCTCGGCCGTCGACAAGGGACTCTGCCAGTACGGTATGCTGCCGATTGAGAACAGCCTCCACGGTTCGGTCACGCATGTCTACGAGTTGCTCGAACGCTACAAGCTCTACATCGTCAACAGCGTCAAGCTCAAGATCAATCATACGCTGCTCGCAGTGAGCGGCGCAGAGCTGTCTGACATCAAAGCTGTGTATTCGCACGAACAGGCGCTCGCACAGTGCAGCGACTTCCTGCGCGAACTGGGCATCGAGCCGCGCGCGTGTGAGAATACCGCGATTGCGGCGCGTATGGTCGCCGAGAGCGGCGACAAGTCGATTGCGGCGATTTCGTCGATGAGTTGCGCCGAGCTGTATAACTTAAGCGTGCTGTCCGAGCATGTGCAGAACAACGCGAACAACTACACGCGCTTCATCTGTATCTCGAAGAAGCTCGAGATCTATCCGGGTGCGAACCGCATCAGTCTCATGATTACGCTGCCACACAAGCCGGGTTCGCTCTATCATATCATGTCGAAGTTCGCGGCGCTCGGCATCAATCTCACCAAGCTCGAGTCGCGTCCGTTGCCCGACCGTGACTTTGAGTTCGTGTTCTACTTCGACCTCGACGTGTCGGTCTACGACGACGCGGTGCTGCGACTGTTTACACAGCTCGAGTGCGGCAGCGAACGATTCGTATTCCTCGGCTGCTACAGCGAGATATGAGTATGAGATACGGACTCATAGGCGGCAAACTCGGACACAGCTACTCGGCGGTGATACACCGGATGTTGGGCAATGGCCATTATGTACTGCATGAACTTGCACCCGGCGCAGTCGACAGCTTTCTGTACGCCGCCAATTTCGAGGGCGTCAACGTCACGATCCCTTATAAGCAGACCGTCATGCCGTACTGCATCGTCGACAGCGCTGCAGGGCGTATCGGCAGCGTCAACACGATGGTCAAGCGCGACGGCGCGCTGTACGGTTACAACACGGATTATTTCGGCTTCATCTACATGTGCCGCCGCATCGGCGTGGACTTTGGCGGTAAACGCGTCGTAATCCTCGGCAGTGGCGGCACGTCCAAGACGGCGGCGACTGTCGCTGCCGATGGCGGCGCGAGCGAGATCATCGTTGTGTCGCGCAGCGGTGCGTGTAACTACGACAACCTGCCATACGATGCCGATATCCTCATCAATACGACGCCTGTCGGTATGTACCCACACATGGACGCCGCACCTGTGCCGCTCGAACGATTCACGCGACTATCGGCCGTCGTCGATGTGATCTATAATCCGATGCGCACCGATCTGCTCATCGACGCGCGGCGGCTGGGCATCCCGCATACGGGCGGACTGTCCATGCTCGTCGCACAGGCGGTACGAGCGCATGAGCTGTTCTTTGATACAATGGTAGAGGACGGTGTTATAGAGGATGTATTGGGTAGGCTCGAACGCATGTGCTATAACATCGCGCTGATCGGTATGCCAGGCAGCGGCAAGTCGACCCACGCGCGTCGTATGGCCGACAAGTACGATATGACTTACGTCGATACCGACGACAACGTTCACGAGAGTACAGGGCGTACGCCCGCCGAGATCATCACATCGGATGGCGAGGCCGCGTTTCGCGCGATGGAGTCGCGTGTGTTGGCCGAAGCCTGCGCGGGCGGCGGACGCGTGATTGCGACGGGCGGCGGCGCGGTGCTCGATCCGCAGAGCCGCCATCTGTTGCAGCGGCACTGCAAGATCATCTATCTACAGCGCGACATCGCACACTTGGCGACCGATGATCGGCCGCTGTCCGTCGACCTGTTAAAGTTGTACGTCGAGAGGCGACCCATCTATGAATCGCTGTACGACGAACGCATGGTTATCGAGGATTAAATTATGCATATTGTGATCATCAACGGCCCCAACATCAACATGCTCGGCATACGCGAACCCGACGTGTACGGGCGGCAGACGTATCAGGATTTGGTCAACTAC
>CAYPOE010000151.1:0-6117 GCA_964412285.1 uncultured Eubacteriales bacterium
TTTCTTTCTGTGTAACAGGATATGATTTCACTCATGATATCCTGTATTTGCTCTTGTAAAGCTTTCATATGCATTCCTCCTGTTTATATAGGCTCTCATCGTGCGGCTACTACGCCAAATATAAATACTCTGTAGTAGAAGTATATCAAAAGTCAACTGCTGCGTCAACACATTTCGGCTATGTACCCAAGCCATCTGTGGGATTCGGTTGCAAGAGTTGCCTGTGCCTTTGGACGTCGAGGGCAAAAATCAGATTGAAGTCCATAACGTTTTTGGTTGCATTAGGTTTACATATATGCTATAATATAATAAGGAAATAATACTTACGAAAACACACGAAACATAAGAAAACTACACCATAAAACCCGTGACAGTGGATACGCACAGATTATGAATGTACAAGCATTATGGGAAGCCGTGGACCCTATCGTCAAAAAGACGATCTCTTCGGCCGGTTACAGTACGACATTCCCCAATCTTACACCGATAGAGTTTGACGGCAAGGTGTTCACCATAGGCGCTCGGCACGAGCTCTATAAGAATATGGTCGATTCGCTGTACGGCGACGTCATTCGCCGCGCCGTCCTCGAGATCACGGGTATCAACTGCACGGTGTCCGTCATCATCACAGGGCAGGAACAGCCTACGCCGCTCGAGGAGCGGTTCAAACAGCTCGGCGTCGACACCAACGATAACCTCAACCCGCGCTTCACCTTCGACGACTTCGTCATCGGCTCGAACAACGACTTCGCTTGCGCCGCGGCGCTCGCCGTCGCCGAAGCGCCCTCCGCACGCTATAACCCGCTGCTCATCTATGGCGGCACGGGGCTCGGCAAGACCCACCTGCTGCACGCAGTGGGCAACGAGGTGCGCCGCCACCACGGCAATTGGCGCATCGTGTGTACGACGGCCGAGACGTTCATGAACAACTTCGTCGACTCCATCCGCAACGAGAATAATCAGGAATTCCGCAACAAGTACCGTACGATCGATTGCCTGCTCATCGACGACATCCAATTCTTCGCGGGCAAAGAGGGTACGCAGGAGGAATTCTTCCATACGTTCAACGAACTCATCGCGTGCAATAAGCAGATCATGCTGACGAGCGACCGTCCGGCGAAAGATATATACCCGCTTGAGGAGCGTCTGCGCACGCGCCTGTCGGGCGGACTCACGGTCGACATCAAGTCGCCCGACTTCGAGACCCGCCTCGCGATCATCAAGAAGAAGGTCGCGGGCGAGGAGTTCGCGACGCGCATCCCCGACGAGATCTACTCGCTCGTCGCGCAGCAGGTCAAGTCCAACGTGCGCGAACTCGAGGGCGCGCTGCGCACGATTGTCGCGTACAGCCAGATCAGCCGTAAAGAAATCGACGTCAAGGTCGCCAACAAGATATTGACCGACTACTTCACGTATCAGGAGGAGCGCCGCATCGACGTCAACCTGATCATCACCGAAGTCGAGCGGTTCTATAAACTGTCGGCGGGCAGCCTCACGAGCAAGAAGCGCGACAAGACCTACACCTACCCGCGCCACGTCGCGATCTACATCACGCGCGAACTCATGGGTCTCAGCCTCCCCGAGATTGGGCAGGCGTACGGCGGGCGCGACCATACGACGGTGCTGCACTCGATCAAGAAGATTCGCGCCGAGATCGACGAGAACGTCGACGCGCTGCGGCTCGTCAATTCACTCATCGAGACGATCAAGAGCGCGGCGATCTAATCTCCCGCCCACGATTCCGCGCGTAAGCGCGGCGCGTTTGGGGATATTTTTGCGTATTTTTTGCGCCCATGTTTTCCGACTTATCCACACAATTCACATGTGGATACACTGTGCGCGCTGTGTATGAAAAAAGTCGGTTGTGGATAAAGGGGATAAGCCATGGGATTTACCCACGTTCTCCACAAAGTTTTCCACAGGCTAAAACACGCTGTGGACACACAATCTCCGGCTTTGCACTTTTCCACAGCCCCTACTACTACGACTACTGACTAAAAACATATCTATACTGCACTGTTCTGCCCACACCGAGCGATCGTCCGCCGGGTAAGGTATCCACGTTGGTCTTTTACACAACAGCATCCGTACAGCAAAACTGTATGTGCGGTCTGAGGTTACGACTATGAAACTCACAATACAACGCACCGTGTTGATAGACGGCATCAACGCGGCCGCGCGCGCCGCATCCAGCCACGCGGCGTACCCAATTCTCGAGGGATTGCTGCTCGAATCCACAGGACAGACCCTGACCGTCGTCGGCAACAACATGGAGATGGGGATAACTTTCTCTGCGCCCGCCGAGATTTCCACAGGCGGCCGCGTCGTCGTCAACGCGCGGCTGTTCGGTGACATCGTACGCAAGTGCGGCGGGGAAGAAGTCCGCATCGAATGTGATTCAAATCACAAACTCACGATCCGCTGCGGAGGCAGTCGATTTTCACTGTCCGGGATCAATCCCGACGACTATGTGATGCCTACGCCGCATAGTGGGGGAGAAAATATCACATTGCCCCAGCGTGTATTGCGCGACTTGATCCGATACACGATCTTCAGCGTCGGCACGGGCGAAGCCAAGGTCACACTGACGGGCTGCCTGCTCGAAGCCGACGCCAAAGCCGCGCGTATGGTCAGCATCGACGGGTTTCGGCTGTCGCTGCGCACGCATCGCTTTCACCCAGACGAAGAATTTGTGGATATTACCGATCCGCACGTATCTGTGATCATCCCGTCGCGCACGCTGAACGAGTTGTCGCGACTGCTCGGCGATACCGACGACGCGGTACACATCAGCTACGGCGGCAAGAGCGTGCAGTTCATGTTCGGAAACATCACATTGGTGAGCCGACTCATCGAGGGCGAGTTCATCGACTATCGCAAGATCATTCCGGCTGCGTTCAAGGCGACCGTGACGTTGCCTGTGAAACAATTGACCGAGGTCATTGAACGCGTGCAGCTCGTCGCGGTACACGGTGGCAACAAAAGCTCCGTCGTCATCAAGATGACCCAGACCGACATGACGCTGACGTGCGAAACCCCGACAGGCGTTGCGGAAGAAACGCTACAGGCTGAGATCGACGGCGACACATTCGACATCGGGTTCAACCCGCGTTACCTGCTCGAGGCGCTCCGTGCGGTGACCGACAACAAGGTGCAGATGAACTTCGCCGGACACATCAATCCGTGTCTGCTGCTGCCGCCGTCGGATACCGAATCCGTAGCGGATTCCTACAAATATTTGATCCTGCCCGTGCGATTATAAATAGACTGCATGACCATCCATTCTTTGACATTGTCACAGTTCCGCAATCATGCATCGCGCGGCGTCACGTTTGTACCCGGCGTCAATGTGATCCGCGGCGACAACGCGGCGGGGAAGACCAACATCGCCGAAGCCATCTACATGCTGGCCAAAGGGCGCAGTTTTCGTCCGGGCGGCATGGACGCGCTCGTGCGGTCGGGGCAGACCTCCGCCGCGATGGGCGCGGTGATCGACGCAGGCGGGCGTACGCTCAAGTACGAGTATACCATGACGTTGCCCAAAGCCAAACGCGTGACGATCAACGGCGTACCCGTGCGGCGCATGACCGAGCTGCTCGCGCGGTTTAACGTCGTGCTGCTGCATCCGTACGACCTGCGCGTGATCCGACAATCGCCGGCAGACCGTCGGCAGATGCTCGACGTCACGCTGTCGTCGGCGGATAAGACCTACCTCGAGGCGTGCGTCAAGTACCAGAAAGCGCTCGAGGCGCGGAATCGTGCCTTGCGCGTGGGTTCGGGCGACGCGTGGGTCTGGGATCAGTTGCTGTTGCGGTACGGTGTGATTTTGCACGACAAGCGACGTGCGTATGTCGAACAATGGGCGCGTCACGCGCGCGACGCGTACGGCATCTTTGGCGAAGCTGAACTCTGTATCAGCTACCACAGCGGCATCACGGGTCGCGTGTTGGGGATAACCGGCGGTGCAGATGCCGATACTCTGGATATACCCAGTTATTGGAAAGAGAAGCTGTCGCGCGACCGACCCGGCGACCTCACGCGGTACGGGCCGCATCGCGACGACCTCGTCGTCACGGTTGGCGGGTACGCGGCGCAGCACTACTGCTCCGAGGGACAGCTGCGCTCGATCCTGTTCTCGATGCGACTCGCCGAACATCGCGTGATCACAGGGGTCATCGGCGAACCGCCCGTGCTGATCCTCGACGATGTATTCAACGAACTCGACGCCACACGGCAGCAGCGCGTACTCGAAGCCGCCGCCGACACGCAGGTCATCATCACAACACATGAAACATCCGCGCGGTTTGATGCTGCATCCGAAGCCGCGCATTTGATAGAGTTATAGAAATAGAGAGATTCAAGAGAAGCATTTGAGGTAACGCATGAGTGAAGAGATCATCGCAACGCCCATCAACATCACCGCGCCCATCGAGAGCTACGACGAGAGCAACATTCAGGTGCTCGAGGGACTGGAGGCTGTACGCAAGCGTCCGGGTATGTACATTGGCTCGACCGAGGTGCGCGGGTTACATCATTTGGTTTACGAGATCGTCGACAACGCCATCGACGAGGCCTTGGCCGGACGCTGCACGCACATCGAGGTCGAGCTGCTGCCCGGCAACGTCGTGCGCGTGACTGACAACGGCCACGGCATCCCGTGTGGGATCCACCCGCAGCGCGGCATCTCGACCGTCGAGGTCGTGTACACCGTACTGCACGCGGGCGGCAAGTTCGGCGGCGGCGGCTACAAAGTGTCGGGCGGCCTGCACGGCGTGGGTGCGTCCGTCGTCAACGCGCTGTCGCGTTGGTGCGAGGTGCGCGTCTGCTACGAGGGTGGCGAATACTTCGTGCGCTTCGAGCGCGGCGACGCCGTACAGCCGCTCAAACGCATCGGCGACACGGATCAGCAGGGGACCACCGTCACGTTCCTTGCCGACGACGAGATATTTACGACGCTCGAGTACGAATACGAGACGCTGCTGCATCGACTGCGCGAACAAGCGTTCCTCAACGCGGGCATCGCGATCACGTTCAGCGATATGCGTCAAGAGCAAGAACCGCAACACGAGTACATGAAGTACGACGGGGGCATCCGCAGCTACGTCGAGTTCATCAACCGCACGAAAGAGGCGCTCCACAGCGACGTCGTCTACATGAGCGGCGAGCGCGACGGCATGGTCGCCGAAGTCGCGATGCAATACACGGACTCCTACGCCGAGACCTGCGCGTCGTTCGCCAACAACATCAAGACGGGCGAGGGCGGCACGCATGAGACGGGCTTCAAGAACGGCCTGACCAAGGTCATCAACGACTACGCGAAGAAGGCGGGTCTGCTCAAGGACGATGACAAACTCAAGGGCGAGGACGTCCGCGAGGGTTTGACTGCGATCATCAGCGTCAAACTCATGGATGCGCAGTTCGAGGGACAGACCAAGACCAAACTCGGCAACGGCGAAGCCCGCACGCTCGTCGACGGACTCATCACCGACAAGCTCACGACATACTTTGAAGAACATCCGTCCGAGGCGCGGATCATCCTCGACAAGGCGCTGATGGCGCAAAAGGCGCGCGAAGCCGCACGCCGTGCGCGCGAGCTTACGCGGCGCAAGAATGCGCTTGAGAGTACGCAACTGCCCGGCAAACTCTGGGACTGCCACGAGCGCGACGCGACGCTGACCGAGATCTACATCGTCGAGGGCGACAGCGCGGGCGGCAGTGCCAAAGGCGGCCGCAACTCGAATTATCAGGCGATTCTGCCGCTTTGGGGCAAGATGCTCAACGTCGAGAAGGCGCGCATCGACAAAGTGTACGAGAATCAGAAGCTGCTGCCTGTGATTCTCGCGCTTGGCACAGGCGTGGGCGACGAGTGCGATTTGAGTAAATTGCGCTACGGCAAGGTCATCATCATGGCCGACGCCGACGTCGACGGCGGACACATCCGCTGCCTGCTGCTGACGTTCTTCTTTCGACACATGCGCCCGCTCATCGAACACGGACACATCTACATCGCGCAGCCGCCACTGTATAAAGTTTACAAGGGCAAGCACGAGAAGTACGTCTACAGCGACCGCGAGTTACCTGCGACACTCGCGCAGTTTGGCGACAATGCGAAAGTGC
>CAYPOE010000152.1:0-6100 GCA_964412285.1 uncultured Eubacteriales bacterium
GATTCGTCGGCGATGGACTTCGACGACCTGCTGCTCTATACGCTGCGGCTGCTGCGCGAATACCCTGAAGTCCTCGCGTATTATCAGCAATATTATCGCTATATATTGGTAGACGAATATCAGGACACGAACCACGCGCAATACTTGCTGATCAATATGCTTGCGGACAAGCACCGCAACATCTGCGTCGTCGGCGACGACGATCAGTCGATCTATAAGTTTCGCGGCGCGGACATCCGCAACATCCTCGACTTCCGCAAGGATTATCCCGAGGCGACCGTGATCAAGCTCGAGCAGAACTATCGGTCATCGGCGCGGATCATCACGGCCGCGAACGCCGTGATCAAGAACAACAGCGAACGCATGGACAAGTCGCTCTGGACGGCGAATCCGGGCGGCGAACCCATCCTGCTCTACAGTGCGTCGGACGAATCCGACGAGGGCGCGTACGTCGCCGGACACATCAAGCGCACGATGGCGGTATCTGATAGCGGCAGTCCACTGTCGAAATATGGCGGGTACGCGGTGCTCTACCGCATCAACGCGCTGTCGCGCTCGGTCGAGGAGCAACTCATGCAGAACGGCATCCCATACCGCGTCGTCGGCGGACTCCGCTTCTACGACCGGCGCGAAATCCGCGATACCTTGGCCTATTGCAGACTTGCGGTGAATCCCAACGACGCATTCGCGTTCGATCGCTGCATCCGCGTCCCCAAGCGCGGCGTCGCCGACGCGACGATTGCGGCCGTCACGGCGGTCGCCGAGGAGACGGATCTGTCGCTGATCGAGGTCTGTCTGTCGGCGACCGACTACGCGGCGACCAAGTCCAAGGCCAAGGCGCTCCTACAGTTCGGCACGTTCTTCCAGAAGATCGCGACGCTGAACGGTGCGATGCCGCTGCCCGACCTGATCTCGCACATCCTGATCGAGTCAGGGTACATGGACATGCTGCGTCGCGATGCGGCGGCCGCGACGTTCGACGCAGAGGAAGAGGCTTCGCGCGTCGCCAACGTCGCCGAGTTCATCGCATCGGCAACCGAGTTCCACAAGCAGAACGAGGGCGCGACACTCGCGGACTTCCTATCACACATTATGCTGATGTCCGACATCGACAACCATGACGCGGCCGCCGAAGCCGTCACCCTCATGACATTGCACGCGAGCAAAGGACTGGAGTTCCCGTGCGTCTACATCGTCGGCATGGAAGATGGGATATTTCCCGGAAATAAAAACGGTGGCGTGATCAGTACAGAAGCACTCGAGGAAGAACGTAGGCTCTGTTACGTCGGACTCACGCGCGCGAAGCAGCAACTCTGCCTATCGCACGCCAAGGGGCGCGCGACGTACAACGGCCGCGCGTACAACCCGCCGTCGATGTTCCTCGCCGAGCTGCTGACCCATCCCGAGGTGTCGATACAGCACGACCGCCGCGTGTCGCAGCCCATGCCGCGCACACACGCCGCGTCAGGCGCGTCGAGTGTGAGAAAAGAGGTGGGATCGCCCAAACCCCCCGTATTCACGCAACCCGCGCAGCGTAAGCGGCAGCCGCCGACCGATACGCCCGCGTTTGCCGTCGGGGATCGCGTTGTGCATCGCAAGTTCGGCGCGGGAACCGTGGCCACAGTCGGGCGTATGGGCGGCGATACGCACTACACGGTCGAGTTCGACGGCGCAGGCACCAAGCAGCTCATGGCGTCGTTCGCCAACCTCACGCCGTGCGGGGAGTGATGCGTGGACATACGCACCAGCTTGACATTTCCCATTCTACGTAGTAGAATATATGTAGATGTAGTACGGGAGGAGCTGCCCGAGGGCGAACTCCAAATTACCTTGTCAGGGTTTTCTCAATGGAATTGCGTATTGGTCATCGCTTAAAAATGATAGCGATTAGCAGGAACAATACTGCTAATATCACCAAGTACTCCATCGCTGCACCTCCTTTCTCAGGAGAGTGGCAGCCCCTTCCGTACCGTACTACGTTGTCATTATAACACATTCTGTCGAAATATGTCAACCCCGCCTCCGCTACTGCCCTCTGGACAGTGCCTTGTGCGGGATTTTCTTTTGCATGTGCAGTACCTGCACGATATCACCAAACCTGCATATGACTTACAATTGAAACGGCCTATAGGAAGCACAGACGCGGACGGATGTAAACATGTGTATTGAAATATTGGGCAATCTATATTATACTATATTATAGAAGAGAACCATGCACAAAGCGTGTGATCACGTGTTATGCGTGTATGCTCGTATGCGTGTTACGCTTGTTATGGAGATTCTGGATTGTCCATATCATTGGACGCGAGGTTACGATATGCGTTATTCGTTAAAAGAGATACGTAGTTATGTCAAGGATACATTGGTTCCCCATATCAGCGCCGACGTCGACCCCGATGGTTACATCATCTGCGTATCCGATACCATCTACGCACAGCGCGAAAAGACCATCTACATCATGGGTGCGTTTGACAAGGACTACATCAGTCGCCGCATGAGCGGTATCGCGTTTAAGACCGTGGGCGTTGGCCCATTTTCGTGCATGGTGTCCGTCGTCATGAAGCAGCATTCGCTGTCGCGCGTCATCTTTGCCCACGATCCCATCGCCGAATTCAGGACGCTGCCCGAACAGTCGCACGTGCTGTACGAACTGGCGCACCTAATCCCCATGCACGACACGCTCGGACGCATCAACGACATGCATGATCGCCTCGTTGACCTCGGCGGCGACTACTGGATCGCCGAATGCAATGCGTTCATTGCGAAAAAGTTAGATCCTGTGCGGTTATTCTTCAAAGCCATTGCCGCCAATGACAAGGTCAATGCGCAATTGCAGTATCAACCAACCGTCGAATCGCTGCTGCGGCTGTTGTTTCTGTCCGACTACTCGCCGTATCCGCCACCCACACTGCTCATGCACAGCACCCGACAGCATTTCCCGAACATCCACGTGATGCTCAACTCCTACCACAAAGATTATCTGCACCACGACATCAATGTCGATCAGATGCGCTTTTGTGTGAAAGAGCTGCTCTGGTCGTGCGAAATCATGCTCAAGGAGATGGGCGGCGTCGACGTCACAGCCATCGAGGTATTGGCCAATAAATAACAACCAGACCGCATATGCCTATGGCGCATGAACCCCAAGAACCCAAGGTACGACCAAGCGTTAGCATGGATCAGGACATAGCATGTATCAAGATTTAGCGCGATTTTACGACCAAGTCATCGGTGAAGATTACACAGCGTGGGCCAAGTTTTTATCCGCGCTGTTTGACGCGCACGGCGACGACGTCAAACGCGTGCTCGACGTCGCCTGCGGTACAGGCTCGTTGCTCCACGCGCTCCACAAACTCGGCTACACCTGCGACGGCGCCGATCTATCGGCCGATATGCTCGCACTCGCACAGAAGCGCGTCGCCTCGCGCGACCGTAAGCGCGGCGCGATCAAACTCTATCGGCAGGATATGTCGGAGCTGGATCTGCCCTACCTCTACGACGCACTCTGCTGCATCGTGGATTCGGTCAACTACCTGACCGACCCGCGCGCGCTCTACCGCGCATTCCGGCACGCGTACGACCACCTGTCGCCGAACGGACTCTACGTCGTCGACATCGCGACGCTGCGCCGTTTCCGCGACAAGTTACGCGCGCCATACATCGTCGAGTGCAACGACATCACCTATACGTTGCAGAGTGTGTTGCAACAGAACCGCATTTGCCGCCAATATGTGACGTGGTGGGTCAAGGAGGGCGACCTCTGGCGGCGCTATGATGAGCTACACAAGCAGCGCATCTACCTCTGTCGCGAGATCATCCACGCATTGCGCGCGGCGGGATTCTGCATCGCGGGCGCGTACGAGGCATTCGGCAGCGAGATCTACCAACCCATGTCCCCGCACAACGACAATCTGCTCGACCGCGTCGTATTCGTGGGCAAGAAGATCGTCGGCCACTGAGGTCGCGGTCATATCCAATGTTTCACGTGAAACATCCTACTGAATCCATTGGCTCCACTGACTCCACTGACCCTATTTCTACTTCTATCCTACACGGTATCATAGCGAATAGCGAGGTTATCATGCATCACATCCCTGACGTACTCAAACACATCGAAACATTACTCCAGAAGCAACAGGCACGCTACGATGCGCTGGCTACACAGGCGGCCGCCGTCGACTATGCCGCACTCGACGAGATCGTCGTTGGCATCTGCGGCGGCGACGGCATCGGCCCCGCCATCACAAACGCGGCCGCGCGCGTGCTCGAGTACTTGACGCAAGGCAAACCCGTCAAGTACCTGCACATCGACGGTCTCACGATCGAGCGCCGCGCCAAGGAAGGCGTCGCGATCCCCGACGACTGCCTCGAGCAGCTGAGGCAGTGCCACGTCATCCTCAAAGGCCCGACCACCACGCCACAGAAGGGCGACGGCTACCCGAACATCGAGTCGGCGAACGTCGCAATGCGCAAGGCGCTCGACCTCTACGCCAACGTGCGCCCCGTGCGCGTACCCGAGGACGGCATCGACTGGACGTTCTTCCGCGAGAACACCGAGGGTGCGTACGCGCTGGGTTCGGACGGCATCGTCTTGGGCGACGGCATCGCGCTCGACTTCTGCGTCGTGACCGACATCGGCTGCGAGCGCATCGCGCGCGCGGCGTTCGAGTATGCCAAGAACAACGGCAAGACGCGCGTGACCGCCGTCACCAAGGCCAACGTCGTCAAGACGACCGACGGTATGTTCCTCGACGTCTGCAAGCGCGTCGCGAAAGAGTACCCGGGCATTGAACTCGACGACTGGTACATCGACATCATGACGGCGAAGTTGATCGATCCCAAACGCCGTTCGCACTTCCAAGTGCTCGTACTGCCCAACCTCTACGGCGACATCCTCACCGACGAGGCCGCGGAGTTCCAAGGCGGCGTCGGCACGGCGGGTAGCGCGAACATCGGCAGCCGCTACGCGATGTTTGAGGCGATCCATGGCAGTGCGCCGCGTATGGTCGCCGAGGGGCGAGACCAGTACGCCGACCCGTGCAGCGTGATGCGTGCGGCCGCGATGCTGCTGTCGCACATCGGTTATACGAAGGAGTCGGCGCTGTTTACGCAGGCGCTCGACATTTGCACGATCAGCGAACGCAAGCTCGTGATGACCGGGCGCGATACGGGCGCGACGTGCGGCGAGTTCGCCGAGTATGTGATGCGTACGATTGAGCGGTTGGCGAGTAACGCATAACCCGTGATGTTTCACGTGAAACAATATCAGCCGATACGAGACAGGATCGGCTGATATTTTTAGGAGGCATTATGTACAAGGCATTATACAACGACGTTGTGGCGCTGCTCGCACACCATGACTGTGTATCGGCGATCGATGGCGTGCGATTCCCATTCCGGCGCAGGTCAGAGCACACCCGCCGCGTATTCATGTGGACGCAGCGGCTGCTCGACGACGACTACGGCACGGCCATCGACGAACGCAGTCTACTCGTAGCGGCACTCTTCCACGACGTGGGTTACGCCACTGCGCCGCGCTTCGCGCAGCACGCTACCGACAGCGCGGACGTCTTCCGTGCGTACGCGACGCTGCATCCGCCAGACTGTGACGTAGCGTTCGCCGAATACCTGATCGCTCACCACTCGGATAAAGAACTGCTGCAACAGTCCGACACGCGTGCCGAACTGCTGATCCTGATGCAAGCCGATCTGCTCGACGAGAGCGGCGCAATGGCAATCGTCTGGGACTGCATGGCCAAAGGCGCGGAGTCCGCGCAGAGTTTCGGCAAGACGTACGAACACATCCGCGCGTACACATCCGCGCAGATGCAGCAGAATCCAATGGCCACGCCCAAGGCGATGCAGTATTGGGCGGACAAGCAGCGGCTTGTAGACGATTTTGTACGGCATTTTGCGTTTGACTTGGGTGTGGATGTGCAGCGGTGACAGCGCAGGGATTCCTGCGCAAATCCCCAACTCATCCCTTGACAAATATCCTCACACGACATCATCTGGAGGGTATTTGCCAGGATCTCTGCAGAGTATTTATACCCCTCGCCCTTGAAAAACAAACACAACCATGTTACAATACTCTCATGAG
>CAYPOE010000153.1:0-6054 GCA_964412285.1 uncultured Eubacteriales bacterium
TCCGCGCACCGTTCTCGGGTTATGTCGCGTACGTGACGCCGATCCGCAAGGGCAAGACGATCCAGCCGTGGGATGTGGTCTGCGAGCTGTATTCGGATGCGCGCGTGTTCGTGCGCGTCAGTGAATCCGAGAGCATACAGTGGCGCGCGGGTGCGACGGCACAGATCGAGATGAAGAAGCAGATGTACGAGGGACGCATCATCAGCAGCGCTAACGTACTGCTCGACGCGCCATGGGTGCCCGTCGTCATCTACATGAATACGCCGCTGACTGAAAAAGATTTCTTCAACCAACTCCGCGTATCGTCGACGCGCTATGATCTCAAGGACGTGCTCAAGATCCCATCTAATGCGATCTATCGCGAGGAGAACAAGACGTTCGTCTACATGCTCGGGGAGGGTTCTCTGCGCAAACGATTCGTCACTGTGGGTATCAACAATTTCGAGGATATAGAGATTCTTGACGGATTGGAGGAAGGCGACCTTGTTGTCATCAAATAAAAACATCCTGACCTTGCTCCTGCGCAAGAT
The DNA here is from genome assembly GCA_964412285.1 of uncultured Eubacteriales bacterium. Lineage (GTDB taxonomy): Bacteria > Bacillota > Clostridia > Monoglobales > CAYZNM01 > CAYZNM01. The sequence continues at coordinate 531 of CAYPOE010000153.1, forward strand.
GCTCAATAACAAATGGATGCTCGTGAGCCTACTCATCGGCAACGTGTTGCTGTTGGCCACCGTCGCGAGCATTCCTATGTACGGTACGGCTGTGTTGCAGCGCGTACTCGTCAAGGATCTCGAGCAGTATCAGGCCGAACGCAACATCTATACAGGGCGTGTGGACTATGTGACGCCGATCCGATATTCGCTCGGCGACGTATCCAAGACCATGGCCGACGTCGATGCGTATGTACGTAACGAGATGTTGCCGTCGTTCGGTGTGCCGTTGTTGTCGCTGACGCGCGTCTATAATCTATTAGACAACGCATCGCCTGAGATCAAGCGCGATACGATGAATACCAAGAGTGTATCCGTCGATTCCTATGAGGGCATCGAGGAACACATCGAGATCACAGCGGGTCGCATGTACAGCAGCAAGGTCGTCGACGGCGAGGTCGAGGCCATCGTGAGCCGCCGCACATTGGATTCGCTCAACGTACTGCTCGGCGAGAGCATGACGTGCCTGCGCATTCTGTACAAGGGTGATCCGTTGAAACTCCGCATCGTGGGCGTATTCGATCTCAAAGATCAAGAGGATCTGTACTGGCGCAATGCACCAGCCAACATGACGCGCGACTTCGTCATCGACGGCGCGCTCTTCAACGACATCGCGACAGGCGTACCTGCCGACAAGACCCCGACGCTCGAAGCGCGTTGGTTTGCGGCATTCGACTACCATGCGATCAACGTGCGCGAGGTGGACAAGATCCTTGCGGCCGACAATGCGATCGTCGAGGCCATCAAGGACAACCGCATGATCAGCTACACCAACATGTTCGCGCGCGTGCTGTCGAATTACGCGGCGCAGGTGTCGCGCTTCACGCTGACGCTCTGGGTGTTGCAAGTGCCGACGTTCATCTTCCTGTGCAGCTTCATCTTCATGGTGAGCAAGAAGATCGTCGAGCTTGAGCGCAACGAAATCGCAGTATTCAAGTCGCGCGGCGCGAGCCGTATGCAGATCATCGGCCTGTACTTCTACCAAGGCATCATCATCTCGCTGCTGTCGCTCATCGTAGGCATTCCGCTCGGCATACTCATCTGTCGCACGATCGGCGCATCGAACGGTTTCCTCGACTTCGTGCAGCGTACCGCGCTGCCTGTACGGCTCTACATCGACGCCATTCTCTACCCGCTTGCGGCGTGTGGACTGTCGATCCTGACCATGCTGATCCCCGCGATCCGCGCGAGCAAGACGACGATCGTCGGACACAAACAGGGTATGATGCGGGGACGACGTATGCCGTTCTGGAAGAAGTCGGGCGTCGACGTCGTAGCCTTGGGTTTGAGTATATACGTACTCTACAACTACACGATGCAAGGTGCGCGCGTCGACGCCGCGGGCAACGTCACGCAGCTCGACCCCGTGCTCTTCATTGGATCGTCGCTGTTCATGATCGGCGCGGGTTTGCTGATCCTGCGACTCTTCCCGCTACTGCTCAAGCTCATCTTCTTCATTGGCAAGCGGCTGTGGTCGCCGTCGGTCTACGCATCGTTCCTGAATGTATCGCGCAGCGTCGGTGACGAGACGTTCATCATGATGTTCCTGATCCTCACGGTATCGATTGGCATATACTACTCGCAGATGGCGCGTACGATCAACCAGAATCTCACGGATCGCATCAGCTATACGATCGGCGCCGATGTGACGATGCAGGAGCAGTGGCTCGACAACTCCCAGAGTGCGGCGAGCATGGGCGGTATGTCGATGGGCGGCATGGAGAGCAGCGGCCCTACCGTATACTACGAGCCCGATTTCGGCAAGTACGACAACTTGATCGGCATAGACAAGACCAAGGTCTACGCCGACAAGCGCGCGCGGCTCTACATTGAGGGCAGCAACGGCAACGTAACCGCGACGCTGCTCGGCATCCACACCAAAGAGTTTGGGCAGATCGCGTGGATGCGCAACGGGCTCACGCCGTACCACTGGTACAATTATCTCAATGCGATGGCCAAAGCGCCCAATGCGGTACTCGTGTCGGACAACCTGCGTACCAAACACAACTATAAGCTCGGCGACGCGATTCGGTATCGCAACAAAGATAATCTCGAGGCGATGGGCATCATCTACGGCTTTGTGTCGTACTTCCCATCGTATGCGCCGACGATTCTGCAAAAGAACGCGGCGGGTCTGTATGAAGAGGCCGATCAATACATGATCGTGACCAATCTCGCGTACATCCAGAACGCGTGGGGCGTGTTGCCGTATCAGGTGTGGATGCGTACGGGCGGCAAGAACAACCTCGTCTATGACTTCATCGTCGACGAGGGCATCAAGCTGATCAGCTACAATGATACGGCGGCTTCGATCGTGGATGAGAAGAATCAGCCGCTGACGCAGGGCACCAACGGCGTACTCACCGTGGGATTCGTGCTGACGCTGGCTGTATCCATGGCGGGGTTCCTGATCTACTGGATCCTGTCGATCAAGGGACGCGTGTTGCAGTTCGGCGTATTCCGTGCGATGGGTCTATCCAAGGGCGGCGTCATTGGTATCCTGATCAACGAACAATTCTTGATCAGCCTGACCGCGATTGCGATTGGCGTGCTTGTCGGGCAGCTCACGAGTACCTTCTTCGTACCACTCATCCTGATCGGCTACAGCTCGTACGAGCAGGTCATACCGCTCCACATCGTGAGCGAGGCCGCCGACTACATCCGACTGTTCGGCATCATCGGCGCGGTACTCGTCGCGTGTCTGATCATACTCGGCATGATCATCAGCAAGATCCGCATTGCCGAGGCATTGAAGTTAGGAGAAGAATAATCATGGGGATCATCGTGACGCAGAACGTAAAGCGGGGATTCCGCTCGGGTGGCGGTATGTTTTGGGCGCTCGGTGGCATATCGATCGACGTCGCACAGGGCAGCCTGACGATTCTTCGCGGACGGTCGGGCAGCGGCAAGACGACGCTGATGAACATCCTCGGCGGGCTCGACCAGCCGACCGAGGGTGAGGTACTGTTCGACGGCGAACCCATGAGTCGCATGAACGACAGGGCACTCGACAAGCTCCATCGTACCGACATCAGTTTTGTATTCCAGTCCGTCGCGCTCGTCGGCATGATGACGGCGCTCGAGAATGTCGAATACGCGTTGCGATTGGCGGGCTACGATCGCAAGCAGCGCACCGAGCGCGCGCAGTACTGCCTCAAGCAGGTGGGGCTGCTCGGACGCGCGCATCATATGTCGCAGGAGCTATCGGGCGGCGAGCAGCAGCGCGTGGCGATTGCCCGGGCTATGGCGAAGAATCCCAAGGTTATCTTTGCCGACGAACCGACGGCCGAGTTGGATACGCACACGGGTCTGCAGGTCGTGAGCATCTTCCGCCAACTCGTACACAACGAGGGCGCGACGGTCGTCATGACGACGCACGACGTCAACCTCATGCAGCTCGGCGACAAGGTCTACGAACTGCAGGACGGCAGGGTCATCAACGTCACAGAGCAGCAACGCGCCGAATCTATAGTGTCGGATCACGGTGATTAATCATTATGGAAAACATCATATCGTGCGAGAATCTCGTCAAGATCTACAAGACGCCGCTCGTCGAGGTATTCGCGCTGCAAGGACTTGACCTCACGATTCAGCAGGGCGAACTCATGGCCATCATCGGCTCGTCGGGCAGCGGCAAGAGTACGTTACTCAACATGATCGGCGGGCTTGACAAGCCGTCGGCGGGCAGCCTGTTTGTCGACGGACTTGACCTGTTCAAGCTCAGTGAGCGGCAGTTAATCGAGTATAAGCGCCGTACCGTAGGGTTCGTATGGCAGAACAACGCGCGCAACCTCGTGCCGTATCTGACCGCACTGCAAAACATCCAGATGCCCATGATGTTCGGGCTGAACAGCTACGAAAACGACGCGTTGCCCAAGAACAAGCGGGAACGTGCGCTGCATCTGCTCGACCTCGTGGGCATGGGTCACAGGCGTAACAACAAGTTGCAGCAACTTTCGGGCGGCGAGCAGCAGCGCATCGCGATTGCACTTGCGCTGGCGAACTGTCCCAAGATCCTGCTTGCAGACGAGCCGACGGGCAGTGTCGACCACTCGACGGGTGAATATATCCTCGACTGTCTGCGGCGACTCTGCAACGAACTTGGCATCACGGTCGTCATCGTCACGCACGACGTCAACCTGTCTAAGAAGGTCAATCGCGTCGTCGCGATCCGCGACGGGAAGTGTAGCTCCGAGATGGTCGCGATCCGTGACGTCGACGTCGGTGGTTTCGTCGAGAAGGAGGAGTTGGCCGTACTCGACAAGGCGGGTCGCGTGCAGATCCCCAAAGAATACCTTGAGCGGCTCGGATTAGAGGATAACAAAGTCAAGGTGGACTTCGAGAACGATTCGATTGTCATCAGAAAGAGGTCGTCATGAAACGTTCTGAATTAAATGCCATGATCGATGATGCGATCGCATTCATCAAACAGCACGGCGTACATCTGCCGCCGTTTGCGTACTATACCCCGACTGACTGGGAGACCGTCAAAGGCGACTCCGCCGAGGTCAGGGACTGTGGTCTGGGTTGGGACGTCACGGATTTCGGCAGCGGCGACTTCGCCCATCGCGGATTGCTGCTGTTCACGATCCGCAACGGTTCCCATGCGCTCCGCGATGCGTATCCCAAACCCTACGCTGAAAAGCTGCTCATCGCCAACGAGGGGCAGATCACGCCGATGCACTTTCATCATGTCAAGACCGAGGACATCATCAACAAGGGTGGCGCGGAACTCGAGTTGACGCTCTACAACAGCACGCCCGACGGCGGTCTGTGTGACAGCGACGTTGCGGTGGTATGCGATGGCAGACGCCGTACTGTACCCGCAGGTGGCAAGATCGTGCTGTCGCCCGGTGAGTCCATCACGCTGACGCCCGGGTTATACCACAGCTTCACGGGACGCGGCGGTACCGTACTCATCGGCGAGGTATCGTCGGTCAACGACGACGTCAACGACAACCGATTCTACGAGGCTGTGTCGCGTTTCTCGTCGATCGACGAGGATGCACCCGCGCGGTATGTACTGTGCAACGAGTGGGCTGAATAATCAAAGATCCCTGCATCATTCCTATATAATCTCAATACATTTGTGAGGTATCCCGATGAAAAAGAAGGCATTAATCGTACGCGGCGGCTGGGATGGTCACGAGCCCATGCTCGTATCCGAACGTTTCAAGAAGCATCTCGAGGCCGAGAACTTTGAAGTAGAGATCAGCGAGACACTCGACGTATATCTCGAGTACGACAGACTGCTGACGTTCGATCTAATCGTACCGCTCTGGACGATGGGCAGCATCACGAACGAGCAGGCCAAGGGCGTCGTGGAGGCCGTTGCGAGCGGCGTAGGTCTGGCCGGTTGCCACGGCGGTATGTGCGACTCGTTCCGTATGCACGTCACGTGGCAGTTCATGACGGGCGGCAACTGGGTCGAGCATCCGGGCGGAGAGGTACCGTATCGTGTCAATTTCATTAAGACGTCTTCGTC
>CAYPOE010000154.1:0-6048 GCA_964412285.1 uncultured Eubacteriales bacterium
TATATTGCCTGTTAGCGCAAGACATTTTGCGTATTTTTGCATGAATCTTTCAAAATATTTAAGTTTTGTTAACAATTAATAGTTCACCATCGCGCGCATGGTCTCGATGACCTTCTTCTCGATGCGCGACACCTGTACCTGCGAGATGCCGAGCATACGCGCGATCTCGGTCTGCGACTTGTTGCCGTAGTAGCGCAACATAATAACTTGCCGCTCCCGGGCTTTGAACGTCGCGAGCATGTCGCGCAACAATACTTTGTTGATGGTATCGTTCTCAATGTCGTCGGTCGACGCGACGCGATCGAGTAGGCCGCGACCGTCGTCGTCGCCCGCCGACAGCGTCTCAGGCGCGGTCAACGCATCGAGTGCCATCGCGACGTCCTCGGCCGATACGCCGACTGTCTCGGCGATCTCATTCACCGTCGGCTCGCGGTTCAGCTGATTCATCAGCGACTCGCGCGCGGCGCGCGCCTTGGTCGCCAACTCCTTGAGCGAACGCGATACCTTGATGATGCCGTCGTCGCGCAAAAAGCGCTTGATCTCGCCCATGATCATGGGTACGGCGTAGGTCGAGAACTGCACGCCGTAACTCTCGTCGAACTTGCGTACGGCTTTGATGAGTCCGATACAGCCGAGCTGATAGAGGTCGTCGCTCTCAACGCCGCGTCCGAGGAAGCGCCGCACGATGCTCCAGACCAACCCTACGTTGCCCGATACCAATTCCGATAACGCCGCCTCGTCGCCCGCATTGGCCCTTCTGATTAACTGATAGGTTTCCATGTATACATGTCCTTTAGAAATGCGCAGTCATAACGTGCATCACGTTATGTATCAGGCCAACTGCTTGCGCATGACGACGGTCGTACCCTCGCCGACCGCGGTGTGTACGTTGACGTCGTCCATAAAGGTCTCCATCACGGTGAACCCCATGCCGCTGCGTTCCAGTTCGGGACGCGACGTATAGAGCGGCGTGCGCGCCATGTCGACGTCGGATATGCCACAGCCGTAGTCGGTCACGCTGATCTCGATGGTATCGCCATACATGCGACAGGTGATCTCGATCTCCCCAATCGTATCCTCGTAGCCGTGGACGATGGCATTGGTCACGGCCTCGGACACGGCGGTCTTGATGTCGGCCAGTGTTTCGATCGTGATGTCGCGCTGTGCGACGAACGCGGCGACGGCCACGCGCGCGAAGCCTTCGTTGCTCGACTTGCTCGGGAACCGCAGCGTCACCGTGTTATCGTATAGTATCACAGGCATCCTATATTCCTCTACTCTCTGCATAGTGACTATCTCCTCGCGGAACCCGCGTGCGTCACGCGTATGATGTTCTTGAGTCCCGCCATCATCAACAGCTTGTCCACTTGCGCCGACGCACCCTTGATCTCAATGCTGCCGCCCAAACTACTCATAAGCTTGTACCGCCCGAGCAACATGCCAATGCCGCTCGAGTCCATAAACGTCAACGCCGACAGGTCGAATATCAGCTTGGTCGTGGCCTCGCGCACGATCTCGGCGTCGATCTCGTCGCGCACGTCCTTGGCGAAATGGTGGTCGAGTTCGCCCGTCAGTGCGATGGTCAACGTATTGCCCTTGCGTTTTACGTCACATATCATATCTGCTCCATAGATGTCCTTTATAAAGTTCACGCCAACAACACCTGAACCTTGATGTATATTGATCTAAACATCTTATTATGCATCGTGACTGGTAATTCCTTCCATATACAAACACCGTACAAATAAATCTATGTAATGCATAGAATACAGATGCAATATCATGGTATTCTATGCACAATGCATAATCTATAACGTGCTTATACTTCTAAAATCACGGGCAATACCATGGGACGACGCTTGGTGCAATCGTACAGGAAGTCCCCGAGGTCGTTCTTGATCGCAGCCTTGATCGTACCCTGATCCTTGATGCCGCGCGCATAACAGGCCTCGACGATTTTGACGAGCATCTGCTTGCTGCGCTCGAGTAGATCCTCGCTCTCGCGCACGTAGATGAAGCCGCGCGTCAGAATCTCAGGTCCCGACACGATGAGTTGGGTATCGTCGACGGCGACTGCCGCTACGACCAAGCCATCCTGCGCCAGATGCTTGCGGTCACGTAGCACGACGTTGCCCACGTCGCCCACGCCGTAGCCGTCGACGAGTACGCGTCCCGACGGCACCGTGCCATCGAACTTGGCCGTATTCTCGTCGAGCGCGAGCACCTGTCCGATCTGCATCAAGAAGATATTCTTCTTGGGTGTACCCATCTGCTCGGCCAAACGCGCGTGATTGACGAGGTGCTTGTACTCGCCGTGGACGGGTACGACAAACTTGGGCTTGCACAGCGCGTGCAGCATCTTGATCTCGTCGGCACACGCGTGACCCGATACGTGGGTATCGGCCAACGCATCGTAGATGACGTCCGCGCCGCGCTTAAACAACTCGTTGATCACGCGCGACACCGTCTTTTCGTTGCCCGGGATCGGGTGCGCCGAGATGATGATACAGTCGCCGTCGCGGATGTTAATCTTCTTGTGGTCGCCGAGTGCGATGCGTACGAGCGCACTCATAGGCTCGCCCTGCGAACCCGTCGTGATGATGACCATCTGCTCGGGATTATACTTATTCATCTCGTCGATGTCGACCAAGATGCCCTTGGGTATGCGCATATAGCCGAGATCGATCGCCGTACCCAGCACGTTAATCATACTGCGTCCCGATACGGCGACCTTGCGCTTATGGCGTTCGGCGGCGTCGATGACCTGTTGCATACGATGCAAGTTCGACGCGAACGTCGCGACGAGGATGCGCGACTTCTTGTGCGTCTTGAAGATGTCCTCGAACGTCGCACCGACTGTCATCTCGCTCAGCGTATGTCCCTGTCGCTCGACATTCGTCGACTCGCACATCAGGCACAATACGCCCTCTCGTCCGATTTGTCCGATGCGCGACAGATCCATCATCTCGCCGCTGATGGGTGTGGAGTCGATCTTGAAGTCGCCCGAATGCATGACGTTACCGACAGGCGTCTTAACACAGAGCATGGTCGCATCTGGAATCGAGTGATTGACGCGGATGAATTCGACAGCGAAGCAGCCAATCTTGACCGTCTGTCCGGCGTTGACGTTCATGAGCTTGGTCTTTTGCAGCATACCGTGTTCTTTCAAACGATTGCTGACCAATCCCAACGTGAGGCGCGTACCGTAGACAGGCGCGTTGACGTGCTTGAGCACATATGGCAATCCGCCGATGTGATCCTCGTGTCCATGGGTCAATACGATGCCGCGCACGTTGTTCGCGTTGCGCTGGAGGTACGTGACGTCGGGTATTACGAGGTCGATGCCCAACATCTCATCGTCGGGGAAAGACAGTCCGCAGTCTATGACGAGGATGTCGTTTTCGTACTCGAGCACCGTCAGATTCTTGCCGACCTCGTCCATACCGCCGAGGGGGATAATGCGTAATTTGGGTTTCTTATTCAAAATAAAGTCCTTTCGTGGGGACACGCAGACATAGCTGTCCCATATAAGATTATGTTAACTGACATATAGGCGTACTTATGTTTTTGTGGCACTATATGTAAAGCCTCCGCTTCACCTCATAAAAATACGAAGCGGACACTCTATGATTACTGGTTGGTATTTATGATGTCTTGAATCAACGCGGAGTATTCAGCACAGAGTTCAGCTGCAAACTCAGCTGTATCGCCTTCGGCAATAATCGTACACAGGTCGCGCGTATTGTGCGGCAGAATGAGTACGCGCCCGTGGTTGGCCGTAAACCGCACACCCTCGGGCAGCGACGTATAACTGCCTACACGCTGCGACAGCGCACCCATCAGCGCACCCTTGCGCTCCTTGACGCAATTGACGTCGGCACTCTGCATATGCATGGGCGGCAAATCATCGAGCATCTCGACGAGTGTCTTGCCCGTACGCGCCATATGGCGCAACACGCGATAGAGTCCGTAGCACGCGTCGTAGTGACAGCGGTACTGTTCAAACAGGCCACGCGACAGCATCGCCGACATGTGATGCGAACGTCCGCTACGGCTATAGATCACGCGGATGCCGTTGCGGTCACAGAGCTGCTCGAGGTACGCGTGACTGTCGGCGGGCAACACAAGTTGTTCCGCACCGTCATGTATCAGAATATGCGTGACGAGCGCGCCGAACTGCGGCTTGCCGATGCATCGGCCGTACTCGTCGCACAACGTGAGTACCTCGCCCATGTGGTCGAGCGTCGCAGTTGGCACGTTGATCGCGTCGGCGACGGTGATGCCCATGCGCGACAACAACTCTGTCGTGATACTGCGCTGCGTCGGACAGTCGCAGATGAGCCGGATCGTCATACCCGGCGGAATGTCGCACGCGTTATAGAGTTCCTGTATATAGTACGGCGTATGGGATACGCCGCGTACGCCTTGGATGGCTTCGGCCTCGACGCGATTGATGTCGTCGCGTGCGACGCTGCGGTTGAGCGCGCGCAGCTTGGCCGTGGACAGATCCGCGCCGTGCTGTTCGATATAGATCGCCTGCAACGTCGGCCGACCCATGCTCTCACCGAGCACAAGGTGGATGCCGCCATTGAGTTGATAGAAGTTGATGCCCGCGCGTGCGACGGCACAGCTGCATATACCGAAGTCGACGACCTCTGCACCGCCCGACTGCAACCCTGCAATCAGCGCGTTTTTGAGCATCACGAGCGCATTCGCGCCGCAACACGACACGGCAATCGAACCGCCGAGCAGCGTCGCGTACGCACAACCGATGCGCGCGACGGCTTCGGGTGTAGCGCCGTCGTTGATGATGTTGTTGTAGCTCGCGTCGTCGAGGTCGGTCACGTATGGGTTGCCCCAGACGATGTTGCTGTTGACCACGGACTCAGGCGGTACATGTTTGTTCGGCCAGATACACACGCCGCCGCGTACCTCGGTACCACTGCCGATGCGCGTGCCGCTGCCGATGATCGCACCCTCGTAGACCGACGCGTACGACTCGACGCGTACGTGGTCTGCGAGTACTACGCCGCGGAGTGCGACATTGTTGCCGACGCGCGTGTGGTTGTGTAGCAGCGAACGTTTGAGCGACGCCGCACCGATGTGGCTGTCGTGTCCAATCACGGTATACGGCCCAATGCGTGCGCCCGATTCGATGACGGTGCCGCTGCCGATGAAACACGGCGCCGTGATGGCCACGTCGTCGGCGATGTGCGCATCGGGGGAGATGAAGCAACCGTTGATCTCGCCGTACGGCAGATGCAATTTGACGCGCTTGTCGAGTACGGCGCGGTGTGCGGCGAGGTAGCTCTGCACGTCGCCGATGTCGCACCAATAGCCGTCCATGCGGATACCCTGCATCGTACGACCGTCGCCGAGCAACAGCGGGAACAAGTCGCGCGAAAAGTCGAACGGCTGTCCCTTGGCGTAATAGTTGAATATATCAGGACTTAGTACGTAAATCCCTGTATTGGCCAAATCAGAGAATACCTGACACCAGTCGGGCTTCTCAAGAAAGCGCATGATGCCGCCGGCATCGTCGGTGACGACCACGCCGTACTCGAGCGGATGCGTAACCTTGGACAGCGCGAGCGTCGCGGTCGCATTCCGCGCCTTGTGCGCGGCGATGAGCGCCGTGAGGTCGATGTCAGTCAAACAGTCGCCGCTGATCACGAGGAAGTCGTCGTCGAGCATATCACAAGCGGCATAGACTGAACCTGCGGTACCGAGCGGCCTGTCTTCGACGTAATAACGCAGTCGTACGCCGTAGTCGTCGCCCTCGCCGAAAGAATCGGCAATGGTGTGCGGCATGTAGCCTGTCGTCACACCGATGTCATAGATACCATGCCTACGCAAGAGGCGCAATATGTGACCCATCATAGGCTCGCCACATACGTCGAGCATGGGTTTGGGGCGCGTGCATGTCAGCGGTCGCAGGCGTTGACCTGCTCCCCCTGCCATTATAATCGCCTTCATGTATAAACGTTGCTCCTTTTTGTAAAATAAGATACATCTGCCAAAAATAGGCAAAGAGTTGATGTAAAGGTA
>CAYPOE010000155.1:0-6047 GCA_964412285.1 uncultured Eubacteriales bacterium
CGAGGTACTCTCTGTAGAACTGTCCATCACGGATCCCAAGAACAACAAGAAGCCATCGACGTCCAACAAGGGTTACGTCGAGTTCAAAAACGTGTGCTTCAAGTATCACGGCGCGGAAGCCGACGCATTGCACAACATCACGTTCACGGCCAAACCCGGGCAGACCACGGCGTTCATCGGCGCGACAGGTTCTGGCAAGTCGACGCTGATTAACCTGATCCCGCGCTTCTATGACGCGACGTCCGGCGAAGTCTTGGTCAATGGCGTAAACGTCAAAGATATGGCGCAGCACGAGTTGCGCGCCCGCATCGGCTACGTGCCGCAGCAGAGCGTACTCATGAGCGGTACGATCTACTCCAACATCGCGTACGGTGTAGACGACATGAGCGACGACGACGCGATGCGCGTCGCGGCGGTCGCGCAGGCCAAGGAATTCATCGACAGCAAGACCGATGGCGTTCACGATGAGATTTCACAGGCCGGCGCCAATGTATCGGGCGGACAGAAGCAGCGTCTGTCGATCGCGAGGGCGTTGGCGGTCAACCCTGATATCTACATCTTCGACGACTCATTCTCGGCGCTGGATTTTAAGACGGACGCGGCATTGCGCAAGGCGTTGCACGAGCATACGTCCGACGCGACCGTACTCATCGTCGCGCAGCGCGTATCCACGATCATGAACGCCGACCAAATCTACGTCATCGACAACGGCGAGATCATCGGTCGCGGCACGCACAGAGAATTGCTCAAGTCCTGCCCTGAGTACTATGAGATTGCGTCGACCCAACTGTCAAAGGAGGAATTAGACCATGAGTAAGCCTGCCAACAACAATCGTCCGATGCCTCCGCGCGGCGCGCGGCCTGTGGCAAGTACGAATGATGCGCGCAGGGGCGGCCCTCCGGGCGGCGGCCCCGGCGGTCACATGGGCGGCAGACCCGGCGATAAGCCCAAGGATTTCAAGGGTACGGTAAAGAAACTGCTCGCCTACATGGGTAGCTACAAACCCGCAGTCGTCTGTGTCATGCTGTTCGCGATTGCGTCGACTGTATTCTCGATCGTAGGCCCCAAGGTATTGGGCAATGCGACGACTGAGCTGTTCAACGGCGTCATGGGCAAGATCAGCGGTACATCCGATGGGCCTGACTTCGGCGTCATCGGCGGCATCTTGCTGACCATGGTCGGGCTGTACCTGCTCAGCGCGGGATTCCAGTTCATCCAGAGCTTCATCATGGCTGGCGTAGCCAACAAGATTACGTTCCGTATGCGCCGTGACATCGACGAAAAGATTCATACGTTACCGTTCTCGTACTACGACAAGACGTCGACGGGTGAGGTCATGTCGCGCATCACCAATGACGTCGACTCGATCAACAACAGCCTCACGCAGAGCGTTACGCAGATCATCACATCGATTACATCGTTGATCGGTATCCTGATCATGATGTTTTCGATCAGCGTGTCCATGACGTTGATTGCGATCATCACGCTGCCCGTATCATTTGCGGTCATCATGTTCATCGTGGGCAAGTCGCAGAAGCATTTCATGCGGCAGCAGCAATTCCTCGGTACGGTCAATGGCTTGGTCGAAGAAACCTACTCATGCCACACCATCGTCAAGGCATTCAATGGCGAACGCAAGGCGTTAGATGAATTCAAAGTTGAGAACGATCAGCTCTACCAGTCGGCATGGAAGGCCAACTTCTTATCTGGACTCATGATGCCCATCATGGGTATCATCGGCAACATCGGCTATGTAGCGGTCTGCATCGTAGGTGGCTACTTTGCGGCCAACGGCTCGTTGGCAGTCGGCGACATTCAGGCGTTTATCCAATACATGCGCACCTTTACGCAGCCCATCTCGCAGCTGTCGCAGATCAGCAACATGTTGCAGCAGACCATGGCTGCCGCCGAACGCGTATTTGAGTTTCTCGCGCAGACGGAGGAGGTACCCGAGGCCGCCGACGCAGTCACAGTCTGCAAAAAGGGCGAGAAGCCTGATAAGCAGCGCGTCGATGTATCGGGCAGCGTGGCATTCGACAACGTGAGCTTTGGGTATCTGCCCGACAAGACCATCATCAACAACTTCACCGCGCATGTAGAGCCGGGCCAGAAGATTGCCATTGTCGGTCCCACGGGTGCGGGCAAGACGACGATTGTCAAGTTGCTGATGCGCTTCTATGACGTTCAAAACGGCAGCATCACGCTCGATGGCCGCGACATCCGTACGTTTACGCGCGAGGGATTGCGCAGTGCGTTTGGCATGGTATTGCAGGAGACGTGGCTGTATAACGGCAGCATCGCGGACAACATCCGCTACGGCAAACTCGATGCGACCGACGATGAAGTCATTGCGGCGGCCAAGATTGCGCACGCCGACCATTTCATTCGTTCGCTGCCCGACGGCTACAACATGATCCTCAACGAGGAAGCGAGCAATGTATCACAGGGGCAGAAACAGCTACTCACGATTGCACGCGCCGTATTGGCTGATCCCAAGGTGCTCATCCTCGATGAGGCGACGAGTTCAGTCGATACGCGCACCGAGGTGCTGATCCAGAAGGCGATGGATAACCTCATGAAGGGGCGCACGAGCTTCATCATCGCACATCGACTGTCCACGATCCGCAATGCCGACCTCATCCTTGTCATGAACAACGGGGACATCATCGAACAGGGCAACCACGAAGCATTGTTGGCGGCAGGCGGATTCTACGCCGGCCTGTACAACAGTCAATTCGCGCAGAGTGCGTAGTGCGCACTGCGCATCATCGAAGCATGTGATGCAAACAGCCGCCATCCGATCATCCGGATGGCGGCTGTTTGTTATAGCGTAAGTTTGGCGAGTATCTCACCGTCGTACATCTCGCCCGTCTCGACGAATCCCGCCGATGCGTAGAGTGTCTTGGCGACGACGTTGTCGGGTTTGTACGAGATCATGATTTCTTTGACTTCGTGTACGTCGCGCAGATACTCAATTGCGCGTGCCAGTGCAGCTTTGCCATAACCTTTGCCTTGATAGCGTTCGTCGATCATGAAGCGCCAGATGTCGTACGAATCGTGCTCGGTATCGTAGCCCATCATAACGAACCCCACCATGACGTCGTCGGCGTAGATTGCGAACGGGTACGCGTTGGGGTGGTAGAGCCACGCCTGTGCAAGCGAGTAGACGTTGGTTGCGACGAAGCTGCGTTGGTCTTCGGTAACCTTGAGGCCGATGCACTCGTTGAAGTTTTCGTCTGTGATAAAAGATAGGCTGACCATAGTCTCTCCGTGACTTTTGGGTATGCGTTACATCGCGCCGCGCATGTGCAGGATCCACTTGGGTCGGTCGAGCGGATTCACGCCGATGCGCGTCGCCGCTGCGCCGAGCTCGAGCGGTATAGGCGCGTGCGCGTGATACCGCCACGACAGTAACCCCTTGCCGCTCGTCAGCGACGCGAGTCGCACCGCGTAGTCCATCGCAGTGGCGAGCGGTACGCTACACTCCATCGTGAAGTTGCCACCATGGAACGTCGGCGTATCGAACGTACCCCGCATGTGGATGACGTCGCCGCTGATCTTGCCGAGAAATTCTTCGGACGCCGTGATGCGCATGAGCAGGATGGGTTCAAGCAACGTCGTACCTGCGTTGCGCAGTCCGTCCATGACGGCGAGCGGCGTCGCAAGGAAGAAATCCATCGGATGCGTGTGGATCGTGTGATGTTCGCCGTCGACGAGCGTGACCTTGAGATCCGTGACCTCCCAGTTGTACATGCCCTGTCGCAGTGCGCGCGGTACGCAGGTTTCGATGTGCGTCTGGTACTTGTAGAACAGCTTGTTGTGCGGCACGCGCCCGCCATCATACGTATAACCGCTGCCGCGTGGCATGGGTTCGATCAGCAGCTTGAGTACCGCCCAACACGGCTTGGGCATCGTGTATGCCTCGAAACCGTACGCGGCGGACGACGGCGTCTCTTTGTAGATGACTGTTGGCGGCGTGAACGATACATCGTAACCAAACCGCGACTTGACCAATGCGGTCAACACCTCGGTCTGGATCGTCCCTGTGATGTTGATTAGGATCTCACCGACTTGTTGATGGAAGGTCACGTCGAGTTGCGGATCCTCGGCTGAGAGTTCTTGAAACGCAGCATAGACGTTGGAGAGTTCGCCCTTTTGCGCGGGGATCACCTTGGCGCGGAGCAATGGTTCCGTCGTGCGGATGCGCGGTATGTTGTCGCCGTTGCCGATGATGTCGCCGACCTGCGCGTACGAGAGTCCGCAGAGCGCGGCGATGTCGCCGCGCGACACGCTGTCAGCGACGGTGAAGCGCGAGCCATGATACTTGCGGATCTGCGTAACCTTCTGCGGCACACGCGTAGGCGTGTCGTCTGTTGAAACGTCGTGTGGCGCGGCTTCGATGATGTGCCGTACGCCGAGCGTACCGCCGTACATGCGCACGTGCGCGATGCGCCCTGCGTCCTTTTCGTGCGTGATGCGGTAGATGATGCCGACGGGTTCGTCACCGTCTATGTTCCGCGTAGGGTTTACATATTGCGTAATAAACAGCAATAGCGCATCCATGCCGATCCCATGCATCGCGCTGCCGACGAGTACAGGCAATGCCGCGCATTGCGAGAGCTGTCGGCAGAGTGCCGCGTCTATATCGGACGGTGCAATGACTTCGCCGCCCATGTACTGCTCGAGCAGCGCGTCGTCGGATTGACTCAAGACGTCGACGCATTCAGTGAGCCAATCCGCGTCGTCCCACGTGCGACGCATCGCGCGTACGGCGCGCGAGCCTTGTCCCACGACGTCGCACATCAGGAGCGGCTGGATGCCCGTGAGTTCGCGCAGTTGCGCGACAACGCCATCGACGTCGCTGCCCACGCGATCGACCTTATTGATGAAGAGGATGACGGGCGTACGCGTCGAGGATAGTGCGCGATAGAGCGTCTCAGTGTGCGCCTGTACGCCCTCGACGGCGGATACGACGAGTATGGCCGCGTCGAGTACGGCGAGCGAGCGTTCGACCTCGGTTACAAAGTCGACGTGGCCAGGTGTGTCGATGAGGTTGACGACGGCGTCGGGCGTGGTGATGGTCAGGGACGCGGCGCGCACCGAGATGCCGCGCTCACGTTCGACGTCGAGGAAATCCGACAACGCCGTACCCTGATCTACACTGCCAAGGGTACGGCGCGCGCCACTCAAATATAATAGCTGTTCGGTGATGGTCGTCTTGCCCGCGGCAACGTGCGCGACGATGCCGAGATTGATGATTGTCATTCGGAATACAGGATGTGTCACTCCCAGTCAGGCGTGACATACGGCACACGCTCCATGAAGCTGCTCTCGATGCGCTCGACGATGGCACCATCCGCGTGCGACTCTGCGTACACGCGCTGCCACTCAGGGTCGTCTCGGAAACGTTCCCATGCCGCGTCGCGGGTCTGCATATCTTCAAATGCGCAGACGTAGTAGATCATTTCTTTACCCGTGGCATCTTGCCAGAAGTCGCAGACGTGTATATCGTGCTTTTTGAACAGCGCGAGCGTGTGATTCGCAAAGCGCGCGTTGATGTTGGGCAGCTTGCCCGGATTCATATAGTAGGTGCGCAGTTCGTACAGCATGATGATTCCCTCACAATAGAATATATTTTATATTGATAGATAAGCGTGTTATGTGATGATGACACTGACGGTGATGGCGATCTCATCATTGCCGAGTGTAACGGCGTAGGTCGTGACGTTCTTGCGGATGTGGAACATCATGTCGTCCGATGATTGGATGGTAAACGGCGTGGACAGCGAAAACGATGTACCCGTCATAGCCATGCGCGTCTTGATGAGACCACACATCATGTTGGCCAACTCGCTGATGCAGTCGCAGATGTCGTCCTCATCGAGCATGTCCATCTCAACGCCCGTCATGAACGCAGTCAACATGCGCATACTGTCCTCATTGGAACGTATGAAGATGACGCCGTTGACGTCGCCGAAGATGGGCATGACGCCCGTGTAACAGCCCTCGTTGAGCGGTTGCGGCAGCGTGTCGAGTCCAAAGCCCG
>CAYPOE010000156.1:0-6005 GCA_964412285.1 uncultured Eubacteriales bacterium
GTCACAGTCGTCGCGCCTTCGATGCTGACGAGTACGCCCTCTAAATAATACAGCTCATCGTTGATCAAACCGATTTGCTCGCGCGCCATCTGGGCTGCGCGTTTGAGTTTGTTGTACACCTTGTAATGCCGCGCGGCATTCTGCGCAGGCGTCAACGACGCGTCGTACGGTATATGGACATCGCGATCCTCGTCGTAAAAGTTGGGCAGTATAACCGTATGGCCTGAAGCGTTTTGCAATCGATATATATTCGCCGTAAGGACGTCGCCGTATATGCGGCGCGTCTCCATATCTGCGGCGTCGTTTATCTTTTGTTGATTGGCGGTGAGCTTGTTGTTGCAACGCCCGATGTTGTTGCGCACGAGTTTCAGCAGATCGGCGGCTTTGGCCGATAACTGTTGCGAACGCGCATGGGTATCGTAATACGTATCCATCGCCTCGGACAGCGTACTGCATCGCTCGACGCGCACGGCGTCGCCGTACTGTGTCAGCTCAACGCACGAAAATCCGCGTACGCCCGCCGCATCGTAGTACACGTTGGGGCAAAACGCGCCATTCGTAATCTCTGTAAAGAACTGCTCGACGTCGTCGATGAACCGCAACAACCGAACGTCGGACAGATTGGCGGGGCTCACGTCGGTCTCGCCAAATGTGCGGCAGACGATCTCAGCCGCGACCATCTTGCTGATGCCTGCAAAAGAGGCGGCCAACGCATGGTCGAGCGTCTTGGTGTAACCACGCAGCGTACGCAACAGCGCCACCTTGTCGATGGGCAATAACGGCTGCTTGTCTTGCTTTGGTGGCAACGTATAAAAGTTGCCGATGAACACCTGTCGTACCGATGACACGGTGAGATCGACGTGGCGGCATACGGCCAAGATGCGTGTATCCTCGTTGAGTATGATGTTGCTGTGCTTGCCCATGACCTCGACGACGAGCGTACGCTCTACGGCGTCGCCCATGGCGTTGGTCGCGGTTATGTGCAGCATGACGATGCGTTCGCCGTCGATGCCGCTGATCTTGACGATGCGCCCGCCGTTGATGTGTTTGCGGAGCAACATGCAAAAATTGGGCGCTTCTACTGGGTTGGCAGGGCTATCGTTGGTCAGATAGACGCGCGGATACGCGCCATTGCAGCTCAGCAACAGCTTATGGTTGCCGCTCGCGGCACGCAACTTGAGCACAATCGTGTCAGCGCTCGGCTGATTGACTTTTTCTATGCGTGCGCCGGCGATGGCGTGATTGAGTTCGTTGATCAGGCATACGATGCCGATACCGTCAATGACCATGGATACCCCCATCAATTACATGTATTATATCATAGTCCACCGTTGTTGTAAACTGTTTTTTCAGTTCTACATAATAAAACGGCAATTTTGCGCGGTAAGTCTATTGCATATCTTGTTTAACTGTGTTATAATAAACAAAGTGCGAAGAATCGCTAAAAGCGCTAACGCGCAAGAGATAAACGCTGAAAAGGCTGAAAGGATGAGAAAGAGTAATGGATTTGTTAAAGATGCTCTCGGAGCAGCAGATGCGTACCGACCTACCCGCGGTCAACGTAGGGGATACGGTCAAGGTATACGTCAAGATTAAAGAGGGTTCGCGCGAGCGTTTGCAGATGTTCGAGGGTCTCGTCATCGGCAAGAAGCACGGCGGGATCGGCGAGACATTCACAGTTAGACGCGTATCGTACGGCGTAGGCTGTGAAAAGACATTCCCCATTCATTCGCCCAACATCGATCGCATCGAGGTTTCGCGTAAAGGTAAGGTGCGCCGCGCCAAATTGTACTACATCCGCGACCGCGTCGGTAAGTCCGCCAAGGTTAAGGAACGCCTGTAATATTTGAATAGGCTTCGCCGTTTACGCGCGAGGTCTGTTACTTATGTAGCAGAGAATAAAGGCGAATTATGCCCAAAAATGAGAATGCAAAGCCCTTCGACTTAAAGCACGAGATCTTTGAATGGGTCGTGGCCATCGTCATTGCGTTGGCGGCCGCGTTTATCATCAAGACCTTTCTGTTTACGTTCGTAACCGTCGAAGGCCCTTCAATGGAATCTACGCTCCACACGGGTGACAGGCTGTTCGTGACCCGTTTGAATTATGTCCCGAAAACCGGCGACATCGTCGTGTTTCATCCCAAGCAGTACAATGAGTCCACGAACAACGACAAGCCGTTTGTCAAACGCGTCATCGCGACGGCCGGGCAGACTGTCTACATCGACAAGTCCAACGGCGCGGTATACATCGACGACGTGCAGCTCAATGAGCCGTACCTCCACGTATCGACGGGGTTTGTCGGCGATGTGGATTTCCCCGTCACGGTGCCCGACGGCTGCATCTTTGTCCTCGGCGACAACCGCGGCAACAGCCACGACAGCCGTTCGTCTGACATCGGCATGATCGACATCCGCGACTGCTTGGGGAAGGCACAGTTCCGCATCTGGCCCGTCACGCAGATCGGCGGGTTATATTAGCATGATGTCAACACCTTCGATCAACTGGTTCCCAGGGCACATGGCCAAAGCGCGGCGCGTCATGAGTGAGGCGTTGCGCTTGGTTGACGTTGTCGTCGAACTCACCGACGCGCGCATCCCGCATTCGTCCTTCATCGACGTCGCCGCACAACTGTCGGCACGCACGCGCACGGTGTTGGCACTGACCAAGTCCGACCTCGCCGACCCCGACGTCACGCCGCAGTGGGTATCGCACTACGCGGCGCGCGGCACGACCGCCGTTGTACTCGACGCAGTACGCGGTGGTGGCATTGATGCGCTCAAACGCGCCATATACCAAGCCGCCGCCGACAAGCGCGCACGCGAACAAAAGCGTGGACAGCGCGAGCAGGCGATCCGCATGATGATTGCGGGCGTACCCAACGTTGGTAAATCTACCTTAATAAATAAACTCACGGGACGTGCGGCAGTCAAGACCGCCGACAAGCCCGGCGTTACGCGCTCCAACCAGTGGGTGCGCATTGCAGACGGGTATGAACTACTCGACACGCCGGGCATCCTTACGCCGTCGCTACCACCCGAGCAGATGATGCTGCTTGCACTCACAGGCTCGATTCGAGACGTCGCGTATGACGCAGCTGAACTTACGTTACAACTCATCGGTCTACTGCGCGATCTGTATCCGACACTGCTACAGCAACGCTACAAGCTGTCGGACGACGACGCGTCACTCGACAACCTCGGCGTACTTGAGGCGATCGGCAAGAAGCGCGGTTGTCTGATCAAGGGCGGTGAAGTGGATTACGAGCGCGTATCGGGCATCGTGTTGGATGAGTTCCGTTCGGCAACGATTGGCCGCATCACATTGGAGCGTCCCGGTGATGCGTGATATTTGGCAGTACGAATATGCGTGCCGCGCGTCGGGTTACGACAGCATCTGCGGCGTCGACGAAGCAGGGCGCGGGGCGCTCTGCGGGCCCGTCGTCGCGGCAGCCGTAGTGTTGCCGTACGACTGCGCCATCGACGGCATCCGGGACTCCAAACAACTCACGCCGCGACAGCGACAGCGGTTGTACTACGTGATCACCGACATGGCCGTCTCCTACGCCGTCGGTATTGTACCGCACGATACCATCGACGGCGTCAACATACTGGGCGCCACGTTGCTCGCGATGGACGCGGCCGTCGGGGCATTGTGGCCGGCGCCCGACTATTGTCTGATAGACGGCAACCGTTCGCATATCCAACTGCCGCATAACTGCATCACAAAAGGCGATAATCTATCCATAAGCATCATGGCCGCGTCGGTCGTGGCCAAGGTGACGCGTGACCACATCATGCTCGCATACGATTCGCTGTATCCGCAGTATGGTTTGGCGCGACACAAGGGATACCCAACTCCGCAACACTATGCCGCACTCGCGCAATACGGCGCATCGCCGATACACCGCCGGACATTCCGGCTCACATCATGATCAACTTCTACGATTGTCACTGCGACACCCTGTCGCGCATTCTGCACAAGAATCAATCGCTCTACGACAACACAGGTCATGTCGATGTAGATCGTCTCCGTCGCACGCAGTGCGCGTTGCAATGCTTCGCTATATTCGTGGATACGGACACCGTACCCAATGCATCGGCTGAAGCGTGGGCGCAATACGGCTATTTCGCCGCACAACGGCGCGACGACATACGCGTGATCCACAAGTACGACGACATCGCGGCGGCCAAGTCGGCCGGACAGCTCGCGGCGCTACTCACGATTGAAGAGGGCGCGGCGGTCTGCGGAGGCAGTCATCTGCAACGATTCTTCGACGCGGGCGTACGTATGGTTACGTTGACGTGGAACCACGACAACGATATATCGGGCTGTATCGCGACCAATACGTCGGGACTCACGCCATACGGCAGGGAACTCGTCACGCGCATGAACCAACTCGGCGTCATCGTCGACGTATCGCACCTGTCTGACGAAGGATTCTGGGATGTGGCGGCCGTATCCAAAAACGGCTTCATCGCGTCTCACTCCAACGCCAAGGCGCAATGCGGATTCCGACGCAACCTCAATGACGAGCAGATCAAGGAGCTGATCCGCATCGGCGGATTCATGGGACTGAATCTCGTGCCGGACTTTCTACGCGATGGCGGTAACGCCGACCTGTCGGACATCCTGCGACATGTCGAACACATTCTCTCGCTCGGCGGACAACACATTCTCGGACTCGGCATGGATCTTGATGGTACCAACGAACTGCCTGCGGGCATCTCCGATGTGACCGATGTAGGCAAGATCTACGACGCACTGTGTGCGCATTACGACGCCGACGTCGTCGAGGACATCCTGTGGCGCAACTTGGATCGTGTGTTCGCGGAACAGTTGCCGCGATAAAGCATACTATACTATCGATACTATGATCAGGAAGATCAGGAAAGCAGTCATACCCGCCGCCGGACTCGGTACCCGATTCCTGCCCGCAACCAAGGCGCAACCCAAAGAGATGCTGCCCATCGTGGATAAGCCCACGATCCAGTATGTCGTCGAGGAAGCCGTCGCGTCGGGTATCACCGACATCGTCATCGTCACAGGACGCGGCAAGCGTGCCATCGAGGATCACTTTGACATCTCGTACGAGATGGAGGCCGAACTGCGCGGATCGGGCAAGGACGAACTATACGACGTCGTACACGACATCGCGGGTCTCGCGAGCATCTTTTATGTGCGGCAAAAAGAGGCCAAGGGTTTGGGTCACGCGATCAGTTGCGCGCGCCCGTTTATCGGTGATGAACCGTTCGCCATTCTGTTAGGCGACGACATCGTCGACGGCGATGTGCCGTGCCTGAAGCAGCTCATCGATGCATACGAGCGATACGGCGGCAGCATCCTCGGTGTAGGCAGCGTACCGCGCGACAAGATCAGCAGCTACGGCATCATCGAGGGAGAACGCGTCGACCCATGCGTACACCGCGTGCGCGGCATGGTCGAGAAGCCGTCGCCCGACAATGCACCGTCCAACATTGCGATCCTCGCCCGATACATCATCACACCCGCCATCTTCGATATACTTGAAAGCACAAGCGCGGGATTCGGCGGCGAGATTCAACTCACCGACGCACTGCTCACGCTGTGCGCGCATGAACCGATGTACGCGCTCGAATTCTCGGGCAAGCGCTACGACGTCGGCAACCGTTTGGGCTTCCTTGAGGCCAACATCGAGTTGGCACTCAAGCGCGACGACCTCCGCGCACCGCTGTCCGCGTATCTGCGCGAACTATCGGCACAATTATCATAAGATTGAGTACTGATTTACTATTATTGAATATGCCAAAATATAACAGAGTCGTTATCAAAATCAGCGGCGAAGCATTATCAGGACCGCAAGGGTTCGGCTTGCACGCCGAAACAGTCAACGCCATCTGCGACGAACTCAAGAATTGCATCGCACTCGGCGTGCAGATCGCCATCGTGGTCGGCGGCGGCAATTTCTGGCGCGGTCGACAGGGCAGCGGCATGGAGTCGACGCGCAGCGACCACATGGGTATGCTCG